>JBJKPQ010000097.1:0-18944 GCA_046706305.1 Bacteroidales bacterium | reverse complement strand
GCAAGTATCTGATCCTGTTGCTCCCTGGTAAAGAACGATGATGCTTTCATAAGCAGAATGATTTATTTAGAATTTAACTTCAGGTGCCTTATCGGCTCCTTCTTCAGCCTTGAAGTATGGTTTAGCCTCGAAACCCTTCATACCTGCAATAAAACTCTGTGGAAATTTACGGATATAAGTGTTATATGCCTGGGCTACCTCATTAAACTTCCTTCTCTCCACCGATATCCTGTTTTCCGTTCCTTCGAGCTCAACCTGGAGATCGCGGAAATTCTGTGTTGCCTTCAATTCGGGATAGCGTTCCACAACGACCATCAGTCTCGAGAGAGCTGATGACAGCTGTCCCTGTGCCTGTTGAAACTGTTCCAGGCTGGCACTGGTCATTTTAGAAGGATCAATATTTACCGAAGTGGCTTTTGAACGTGCTTCTATTACCTGGGTAAGTGTTGTCTGTTCAAAGTTAGCTGCACCCTTCACGGTATTTACAAAATTCGGAATAAGATCTGACCTGCGCTGATAGGCAGTTTCCACATTGCCCCACTGGCTGGTCACCTGTTCCTGCATCGATACCATATTGTTGTAGGCCCTGGTGCCCCACATAACAACGGAAAGTATCACTAGTGCAAAAAATGCAACCACAATAATCGATATTAAACAACCCCTTTTCATTATATTAAAGATTTAATTTAAAACAAAAGTAATACATATACAGATCATTCACCACCCAATCGTCATATTAATTTCAAGTTACATTTGCTTCCGGAAGCCTTCATATGATAATCACAGGGTGAAACAAGACATAAATGAAATACTGAGGAATGGATTTTTTTATGACAGGTATATTACTATTTGAATAAGTAAAATAGCTACTTTTGAATTACAAAACCTGTATGATAATGAAAACCATTGCTGTTGTAGCGGGAGGAGATTCCTCTGAATATGAAATATCGGTCAAGAGTGCTGTTGCAATCAGTAATAGCTTGTCGTCAAGATACATAACCTATATTGTTATGATAAGAGGTACAAACTGGTACTGGGAGGACAGCAAGGGACGCTACTTCAATGTTGACAAAAATGATTTCAGCCTTGTAACGGACGAATACAGGATAAAATTTGATTGTGTCTTCATTGCCATCCATGGCACTCCGGGAGAAAACGGGCTGTTACAGGGATATTTCGATATTTTGAATATACCTTATACCAGCTGTGGTGCCTTTTGTTCGGCTCTTACTTTTAACAAGCAGGCCTGCAAGCTTTACCTTAAAGAGTACAACATACCCATGGCAGGTGCTATACTGATAAGGAAAGGAGATACTTTCGATCCTGTATCAGTCATAGACCAGACAGGGCTGCCCTGTTTTGTAAAGCCCAACAACAGCGGATCAAGCTTCGGGGTTAGCAAAGTAAGGAAGAAAGAGGAGCTGTTATCAGCTGTAGAGAAAGCATTTAAGGAAAGTAATGAAGTGTTGATAGAGACATTTCTTGAAGGCAGGGAAGTGGCTTGCGGTGTTGTTAAAACGAAAAAGGACAGTTTTGTTTTTCCTGTTACCGAAATAATAAGCAAGAATGAATTTTTCGATTTCGAGGCAAAATATACTTCTGGAGTTTCTGACGAGATTACCCCGGCGGATATGCCATCGGAGATAACATTTGAAGTACAGAGACTCAGTTCACATATCTACGACCTGCTGGGATGCAGTGGCATTGTCAGGGCAGATTTTATCGTTGTTGGCAAGAAGCCGTATTTCCTGGAGATCAACACAGTACCCGGGATGACAAAAGAGAGCATATTCCCAAAAATGATAGCCGCAGCGGGCATGACGCCTGAAGATATTTATTCGAAGGTGATTGAGAATCTCTTTCCCGGTTAATTATTCTGATTCACGGGCCAGCTTAAGTGCGCTGGTAGTAGTATAATATTTTGTTATAATACCAGGTACTTCCCAGTCGGGCAGGCTGCCTTTTTCAAGATAACCGAGGTATTTCGACATCACCTGCCCGAAATGTGCTTCATGTCCCACCCTGTATTTCTGTGGAATATTGATTCTGAAAGTATTGTCGTCTTCCTGGTCAAAAGAAAGGCTGTCATACGGAAGTGAAGACAAAGCATTGCCAAGAAGAGTTTTGAACTCATTTATATTCCTGTCGCCGGTATACTTAACATAAAGTGTTGGAATATAATTTTGACCGGCATTCTGTTCTATTGTAAGATCACAGTTTGTTCCGTGCATTATTGAGAAATGGGTATCGCCTCCTCCCGGAGGGGCCTTAAACTTCCATTCCACTGATATCCTGGCATAAACACCTTTGATCCGGTATTCCATTTCTCCATTTGAATAAACATTCAGTTTGCCATCCTTAACATCCTTTTCGAGGTATCCGGGGAACTTATCAGCACCGGTTACCTCTTTAAATTCCTCCTGTGATATCACTGTAGGCCAGTGCCGCGCCTCATCCATCTCTATATCTGAAGGATGGAGTATCTGGCCAGGGAAACATTCCCATTGAACAAGGTCGACAAGGTGTGTTGTAACATCCACAATTCCTTCACCCTGTTGATTTACGTCAAAGTACCATTGAGGACGAAGAAGAGGGATTCCGGAAACTACTTTTGAAAAATGATGGACGCTCTCTTTGGTTACCGCTGGTTCTTCCGGACTACCTTTTTTAAGTGTCCCGAACAGTTCCACATGCTGCGACAGCATCTTCTGCAGTATTGTAGTCACCTCATATCTTTCTGTCATAATATCATATAACAGCACTCCCTTTTTCTCAGCTGTGGCAAAAGCCTGTTCGAGCAAGGGAAAATCGTCCGGGGAAATAATCATAGGCTTATCCGATAATACATTGAGGCCGGCATCAACAGAGCTTTTTATATATTCAGCCTTCTTCCTGTTATTCCCGGCAAGGACAACAACATTACCCGGTTTCTGAGTGAGCATTTTTTGAAGATAATCATCCCCCCTGTAGACTATTTCATTCCATGATGTCGGATTCTCAACTCTTGTATTATAAGCCTTTATCCTGTCGAGGTGCTGTACCAGATCCGGGCCGTCCGGAGCATAGACATATACATCAGGTGAAACCTGAGGATACATTACTTTCTGTACCAGTGCAGCATGAAAATGACCAGGATCAAGAGTAATAAGCCTGACCTTATAATCCTTATTAACGGTGTTATCCGAATTTGCTATATTTTTTGCAGAACCTCCCTGCCTGCAAGAAGTTGCTGCCATTGCAAACGTAGCAATAATAAAAAGAAATTTCTTCATCATGCGAGGTTACATATGTTTATATAAATATTTCATGACTGCCGCAGGGCAGCCGGTACTTATTCCCTGTATAATTCGACAGGATCGCAGGTACAGACCAGGTTGCGATCGCCGTATCCATCGTCTACTCTTGCCACTGCAGGCCATAGCTTGTTCTCTGCTACCCATTTTGCAGGGAAAGCGGCTTTCTCCCTGTCATATGAGTGGTTCCATTCATTTGCTGTTACCATCATAGCAGTATGGGGTGCGTTTTTAAGGACATTATCATCCGGATCAGCATTTCCTTCTTTTATCTCCTGTATTTCTTCCCATATCATTTTCATGGCTTCCACAAACCTTTTAAGTTCATACAAAGATTCTGATTCAGTTGGTTCAACCATTAATGTTCCATGAACCGGGAAAGAAAGTGTAGGTGCGTGAAAACCATAATCCATCAGGCGTTTTGCAATATCTGATTCGGTTATGCCAGCCTCCTGTTTAAAATTACGACATTCAAGTATCATCTCATGCGCAACGAAACCTTCGGTACCCGAATAAAGTGTTTTGAACATATTCCTTAAAGCGGCAGCCAGGTAGTTAGCATTCAGTATGGCATACCTTGTAGCCTGTGTCAGTCCATATGGACCCATCATCATAACATAAGCATGCGAGATTGTCAGTATATGTGCGCTTCCGAATGGAGCGGAGGCTACTGCAGTAGTTGCGTGACTGCCTCCTGTCTTCACAACAGGGTGTGACGGAAGGAATTCTGCCAGCTTATCATTGGCAAGTATCGGTCCCATACCTGGTCCGCCACCGCCATGAGGTATTGCAAACGTCTTGTGCAGGTTGAGATGACATATGTCCGCCCCTATCTTACCCGGGCTTGTCAGTCCAACCTGTGCATTCATATTTGCGCCATCCATATAGACAAGTCCCCCGTTTTCATGGATGATGTCAGTCATTTCCTTCACATCAGCTTCAAATACCCCATGAGTCGACGGGTATGTAATCATAATACATGCCAGCCTGTCTTTATATTCAGAAGCCTTTCGCTTAAGATCATCAAGGCTTATGTTTCCACTATCGTCGCATTCAACAACTATAATCTCCATACCGGCCATTGCAGCACTGGCCGGATTTGTTCCATGGGCCGAGGCCGGTATCAGGGTAACATTCCTGTGGCCTTCGCCTTTTGTAAGGTGATAGCTCCTTATCACCATCAGACCCGTATATTCGCCTGCAGCACCTGAGTTAGGCTGGAAGGATATTGAAGAAAAGCCTGTTATCTCCTTAAGTGCCTCACCCAGCTCACCCATTATCTGATAATAGCCTTCAGCCTGGTTACCAGGCACAAAGGGGTGTATATTTGCAAACTCCGGCCAGCTCATTGCGAATAAAGAGCTTGCCGGATTAAGTTTCATCGTGCAGGAACCAAGCGATATCATTGAGTGTGTAAGAGAAAAATCCTTTCTCTCAAGCATTTTAATATATCTCATCATATCGGTCTCACTGTGATACCTGTTAAATGTGCTGCCGCCCAGGAACTCAGATGTTCTTAGCATTTTGTCAGCAATACACTTACAATCACAATAAGTGGTGATCTTACGGGTGGTTTTATTGGCAGCTCTTGCAAATATCCCTATTATTGTATTAATCTCCCTGAAGGTAATGACCTCATCGGTGCTGAAAATTACTGTGTCATCGTCGGGATAAAAAAAGTTAATCTCTGCTTCGAGTGCCAGTTCCCTTATCCTTTCAACGGATATATTACCCCTCAGGCTAACTTTTAATGTATCAAAGAAGACAGAATTTGACAGCCTGTATCCTAATTCTTTAAGGGCATGAGCAATAGTACAGGCCGATTTATGTATATGTTTTGCTATATTCTTCAGACCTTCCGGACCATGATACTGGGCATACATGCCCGACATGGATGCAAGTAAGGCCTGTGCCGTGCAAATATTGGAAGTTGCCCTTTCTCTCTTTATATGTTGTTCACGAGTCTGAAGGGCCATCCTGAGGGCATTGTTACCCCGGGCATCAACCGACACACCAATTATTCGACCCGGAATGTTTCTTTTCAGTTCTTCCCTTGTGGCAAAATAACCCGCATGAGGCCCTCCGTATCCCATTGGGAGGCCCATCCTCTGGCTCGATCCTACAACAATATCTGCACCCCACTCACCCGGAGGAACGACAAGAGCAAGGCTGATCAGGTCTGCTGCCACTCCCACAAGTACACCTGACTTATGAGCCATAGAGGTAAATGAGCTGTAGTCTCTCAGCTGACCGGAAGCAGCAGGATATTGTATTATGGCACCGAAGTATGATTCATTAAAAGAGGCTTCTGTATATCTGCCGTGAACAAGTTCTATTCCCAAAGGCTCCGACCTGGTTTGTATAACTTCCAGAGTCTGTGGAAACATGTCATTGTCGACAAAAAATTTATTTGCACCTGCTTTAACTGCTGCCCTTGAACGGGCATTAAACATCATAATCATTGCTTCAGCTGCAGCAGTTGATTCATCGAGCAGCGATGCATTTGCTATCTCCATCCCTGTCATCTGAATTATCATTGTCTGGAAGTTCAGCAGGGCTTCCAGTCTTCCCTGGGATATCTCTGCCTGGTAAGGAGTATATGAAGTATACCATACCGGATTCTCAAGAACATTCCTTATTATAACCGACAGAGGCGCCACCCCGTAATACCCCTGTCCAATGAATGAACGAAACAATTTATTCTTTCTACCCGCGGCCCTGATATGATTAAGATATTCATACTCACTCATGGCCTCAGGAAGTTGAAGAGGTTTTTCCAGCATTATTGACCCGGGGATTGTTTTTTCAATAAGGTGGTCGAGAGAATTTACACCTATCGTTTCGAGCATTTGGGTTAAATCATTCTCTCGCGGACCGATATGACGGTTTGCAAATTTATCTGAGGACATATTAACTAGTTGTTTTTTAAGTCTTTATATTGTTTCTGAATTTTCTGGTATTGCACTTTATTAAACTGTAAAATTAGTAGTATTTATCAAGAAAGGAATGGATTTGTTTTGATTTCCCTTTCAATTGTTGTGGATTCTCCGTGACCGGGATAAACCACTGTATCATAAGGCAAAACAAGCAGTTTTGTCTTAATACTGTTAATAAGAGTGTCGTAATCGCCTCCTGTAAGATCCGTTCTGCCGATACTTCCGGCAAAAAGAGCGTCACCTGTAAAGACGCATTTGTCTTTCTCTGAATAAAAAGCAATGCTTCCCGGGCTATGACCGGGCACATGCAGAGCTGTCAGTTCTGTTTCCCCGAATGAAATATTGCTTCCATCATCTATGAAACCTCCCGGTTCTGGTGGTTCCTGCATTTCCAGTCCGAAAAGCCCGGCATGTTCCACAGCGCTTAGCCTGTTGATCTCATCATCCCTGCCTGAAAGGGATGAGAGTCTGTATCTGTCAAGCATGAACCTGTTACCAAAAATGTGATCGAGATGAGAGTGAGTATTAAGAAGAAGCACAGGATTAAGATTCCTGTCGGAGATAAATTTTTCAAATTTCTCAGATTCCCTTCTGTCATAGCATCCACAATCAATTACGGCACAATCGCCGGAGGGGTTTACAAGTATGTATGTATTAACCTCTATAGGAGAGAAAACCATTCGGAATATTTTCATATCATCAGATCATTTACGATTTACGGTTCCCTTAAGCATAGGCACAAAAACAAAATTTCCGTGTTCCGTGTAGTCAAGTTCCCCGTTCTCTTTCTTTTCAATTACTGTCATTACCTGAGAATCATTCTGCCCCACAGGTATAACCATCCTTCCCCCGGGTTTAAGCTGATCGAGCAATTTGCGTGGTATCTCCCTTGCTGCGGCAGTCACTATAATACCATCGTAAGGTCCGTACTGAGGTTTCCCGTCGTTGCCATCGCCATAAAAGAAATGTACTGAGTAACCCAGAGAAGATAAAGTACTCTGCGCTTTAATAAATAATTCCCTGAACCTTTCGATAGTATAAACCCTTGCTCCCATTTCGGCCAGCACAGCTGCCTGGTATCCGGAACCGGTGCCTACCTCAAGTATCTTATCTCTTCTTTCTATTTGAAGAAGTGAAGATTGTACGGCAACCGTATACGGCTGAGAAATTGTCTGGCCCGAAGAGATAGGAAATGCCTTGTCAACATAAGCATGAATAAGGAAAGCAGGATCCATGAAAAGATGACGGGGAACTGTGTCAATAGCTCTTAGAACTTCTTCATCGTCAATACCCTTCTTTCTTAGCTCCGTCACAAGTCTTTTACGTTTGCCTTTGGCTTCAAATGAGTCTGTCATTGAAATTTGTGAGAGAATATTAAATGCCACAAAAGTATAAAAATTTGAAACAGCAATACAGGTAAATTTTACTCAATTCTTTTGTATATTTATCCAATGAACCCGGTCGACATTGTGCTAAATATTCTAAAAAAAGTCACAGGATACTTTGTCGCTCTTGCAATTTCAATTATCCTGTTCCCACTGGCTCTTATACTAGCTTTTGCCATTAAACTCTCCTGTAAGGGTCCGGTAATTTATTCACAGGAACGTATTGGTAAATCGGGAAAGGTATTTACCATATACAAATTCAGATCGATGAACCCCGATTATGAAGAAGGGCATTCTTTATTAACGGGGTTGAACGACAAACGTATTACCTCGGTAGGACGTTTTATGCGCAGGCATAAGTTTGATGAACTACCAAATTTTATTAATGTACTTAAGGGTGAGATGACTCTGATAGGACCGAGACCGGAGCAAAAGCACTTTGTCGAACAAATCGTTCAAAAAGCACCGCAGTACAGACGTGTTCATGAAGTAAAGCCTGGAATAACCTCGTGGGGACAGGTCAGATACGGCTATGCAACAAATGTGGATGAGATGATAAGACGCATGGAGTATGATCTTTATTATCTTGATAACAGGTCATTATGGTTTGATCTCCGGATCGCTCTCCATACTATTGGAATAATATTTAGTGGCAAAGGAACATGAGCTGCGGCATTGGATCATTTCAGGGCAAATATATTTATTGGTTTGTAAATGGGACCTGTTGCTGAAAGGATACTTTCAAACAGGGTAATCTCTTTAACATTCACAGTTTGAAAGACAGTGTCATGGTAGTCATTCATAAAATCCGTAAATATCTCTTTCCCGGCACCGGAATTGCGTTTTACCCTTCCAATTGTAATATGGGGTGAAAAAAAACGCTTTTCTGTCAAGAAACCTGTTCTCTCCAATCCGGCTGTTATCCTGCTGTTCAGTATAAACAGACGATCTGATTTTTCAATGCCTATCCATAAGATTCGGGGATCAGTACTATCTCTGAAAAGACCTGTTGATCTGACTGTTATACTAAAACGACCTGTGTCGTTACAAATATCCTCCAACAGTGAAGCAATATAGGGGATTGCTTCTTCTGCTGTGTCTCCAAGAAAAGCCAGAGTAACGTGTATATTGTCTTTATCCGTCCACCTTATAACATTGACGGGGAAATAAGACTTAAATGATTCGATTGCAGCCGTGAGAATGTCACCCGGGTCAATCCTGATGGCAATAAAGATTCTTTTGGTCTTAATTGCAGCTTTTCCTGTCTTGTTATAATTTCCCGGCATCAATCTCATTTATAATAATTTCCATCAGAGCATCTTCACCAAACGGATCATACTCATCTTTCAGGTTAGTGCCAAAAAGACGGGCTATTCCCTGCCAGAAAAAAGCAGATATCTTCCCCCTGTATTCCCTGATAAGGACATAAGAAGTATTCCTGGTTTCCCTGTCTATCAATTTGATAAGGATGCGGCCCTGGGTGATGGTCAATTGTCTCATATCGCCTTCATATTGTCCAAAAACCTCCTTCTCAACATTTTTCAGGTAAGCCTTTCGTTCTTTTTCTCCGTGTATTTTTTCCAGCTCTGCATTCACACTTGCCAGTTTTTCCCTGACCAGCAATGCATAGGGGTATACTTTTTTAATATTATAAACAAGCCTGGAGTATCGTCTGTATTCGCTGGTGTGCGATTTTTTAGGTTGTGCTACAATTGTCACCTCTTTTATTGCAATTTCAGGCAGTGTAACACCGTCTCTTTCCACTTTTTGAAGGAGATATTCCCTCCCGGGCAGGCTGTCTGTCCTGTTCCTCAAAGTGTCTTTCTGACCTGAAACCGATGCGGTACAGAAAGTGAGTGTAAATATGACGAACAGAATCCTCATCATTTTTTTGTTGTAAAGGTATCAAATAATAGGCCATTTAATATTTCATGACTGTTCAATAAATATCTCATTTTTGTAGTACGCAAGAATCAGCATTTGTATTTCACCATTATAAAGGTATTTTTACAAAAATATTTACTATGGCCTTTAAGGTGGAAGATATTGAAGATGAATCCAGGTTCAGGAAAATACTCACCCTATCGTATGGTGATCTGTTGCCTTTCATCTTTGAATACCTGAAAAGGAGATCTGCCATTATAATTTTTTTCTGGGCAATTTGTATTGCATTCCTGCTCACGGCATTAAAGATACGATACAACATATCAGGTTATTACCCTGTTTCCAGGATCATGCTCCATTCACTCCTGGGAATTGTTATACTCCCTCTTATCTGCATACCGGTTCATGAGCTTTTGCATGTAATACCATATTTTTTATCAGGCGCCAGGAATATAAGGGCAGGTATGGATCTTAAGCAGTATCTTTTCTATGTCACGGTTCACAGGCATGTTGCGACACCTGCTGTTTTCAGGATGGTTGCGCTCACACCTTTTATAGTTATAAGTCTGTTAAGCATTTACCTCATTTATATGCTGCCCGGTTTATGGAAATGGAGCCTGTCACTCTTTCTTTTTGCGCATGCCACAATGTGTGCAGGTGATTTTGCTCTCCTGAATTTCTATATCAGCAGGGGAGGTAAAAAGGTCTATACGTGGGATGATGCAGATAAGAAGGAAGCATACTTTTATGAAATGATCGAGTAAGCAATTAATACGGATTCCTGCAGGCAGCCTTTTATAAAACCAGGCTTTTACCTTGCAGGAATCCGGTATTACTTTGTTAATCAGAACTTTTCCCTTGCCAGGGCAGTAATATTATCTTCCCTCATCACAGGTCTTATCCTGAAGGAGTACTCATATTTTGAATCAAGGAGGCGGTACTGGGGATGCACCTTTGCACCCCATGAATTATCTCCGCCTACTCCCATTTGTCCCAGATCAACATTAAGGTTAACAAGATCGCGTGGTTTAACATCTGTTGTATGAGTATTGGCTGTCTTTGCATCTTTCCTGTAGTCTGAAATCTTACCTGGTGATTCAAAATCATCGTGAATATTATTAAGGGCGGCAAAACAGAAGACCGGGTCGCCACTCACCAGCAAACCTGTTCCGTTATCATTTGTTAGTGTCAGCCACCTTGTATCCGTCTTATAGCCGTTTTCCTGCGGCCTTATGTACGGCACATACTGGTCGGCAACGGTGCTTTCATACAGACCTACCTCAGCTGCCGTTTTCCTGTCGCAATAATTCTCCTGGGGACCTCTCCCATACCATTTCAGATTTGAGAACTCAACAGGCAGTTGCATCTGCATGCCCATCCTTGGAATCTCCGGAATGGCACCAGACACCTTATTAAACTGGTTTTTTACAATAATATCTGCAGATCCGAAGATTGTATAAGCAGATGCATAACCGGCTATCTTCCTGCCATCCTGATCAGGAATATCATAGTTAAATGTAACAACCACCTTATCCATTTCGGGCTGGCTCACATTGGCTTTTGTGACTTTTGTTCTCTCACCCGCTTTTTTCCATACTCCAAGCCATTTATCCATATCATATCCATAGTCATTGTCCGTAGGGGGTCTCCAGAAATCAGGTTCAGGTCCCTTTTTCAGTAACTCCTTCCCTTTATAGTTAAACGATTCGAGTCTGCCACTTACAAGGTCAAAAACAACCTTCATATTTTCACCACTGACTACCAGTTTATTCCCCTCGGTATTTGTTTGCAGGACAGCCAGTCCGCTCTCCCTGGCAAATACCGTTTTACCTTTCACAGGCAGTTCAAATTGTTCTGTGGCATATACATGATCTTCCGGGACATAGTTCCATTCATCGCTTCTTGAGGCCCTTAGATTCAGGAAATACTCGGCTCCCGGATCAGGATTTATTTTCTCAACAGGTATTGTCACTTCTTCAGAAGCATGAGGTTTAATATCAATCACCGGTAGCTTACCTGATTGTATTACTTTCCCATCAGAGACAATCTCCCAGTCGAAATGAAACTCATTAAGATTCGTGAAATCATATTTATTCTTTATTCGTATTATTCCTTTAGCCAGATCTACAGGTTCAAATCCTACATATTGATAAACCTTGTTAACCTCTGCCAGTCCCGGGTGACCTGTCCTGTCGGGCCATACCAGACCGTTAATGCAGAAATTACCATCGCTAGGAATACCCATATCACCGAAGTCACCTCCATAAGCCCAGAATTTCTCGCCAGAGGGGCTTGTGGTAAGCAGTCCCTGGTCTACCCAATCCCAGATAAAACCTCCCTGAAGCTTCGGATATTTTTCAATTACATCCCAGTAATCCTGCAGGTTACCCGTTGAATTACCCATTGCATGGGCGTATTCAACCATTATCATAGGCCTGTCATTTGCAGGATTTTTAGCATAAGCTTCAATTGCCTGGATCGGTGCATACATATCGCACCATATGTCTGTATGCCTCTCGGGAGCATTTGTACTCTTCTCAGCTCTCTCATATTGCACTGGACGAGTTACATCCCTGTTTTTCATCCACTTATACCCATTAAGAAAATTATTACCATCACCGGCTTCATTACCCATAGACCATATTATCACAGAGGGATGATTTTTATCTCTTTCGAGCATACGCTGCATCCTGTCGAGATGTGCTGCAGCCCATTCAGGCTTATCCGCCAGGGTCACATCCTTGTCATAACCCATGCCATGCGATTCAATATCAGCTTCATCAACAAGGTAAATACCGTATTTATCGCACATCTCATACCAAAACTCCTGCTGGGGATAATGTGAAGTTCTGACAGCATTTATATTATGACTTTTCATCATCCTGATATCCTTCATCACTGTGGCCCTGTCGATAACATGACCTGTAACATCATTATGTTCATGAAGGTTAACACCTTTAATATAAACCGGAACTCCGTTAACCAGAAGCTGAGAATTTAATATTTCCACTTTTCTGAATCCTGTTTTTGAACTAACACTTTCAAGGGTGTTACCGTCTTTATCCTTAAGGGTCAGTACCAGCGAATAGAGGTTTGGCTTTTCAGCAGACCATTTTTTAATTCCGGGCAGACTGCCTGTAAATGTTGTTTCTCCTTTGCCGTTTGCGAGAGTAATATTTTTTGTTTCACTGTACACCTTTTTATCTCCATCGTAAAGAGATGCGTCGAGAATATAATTTCCTGCACCGCCGTCAGCATTACTCAGTTCCGCGTCCACTTTAAGCAGTCCGTCTGAATAATTGTTTACAAGATCACCAACCGCAAAATAATCCCTAATAAATGTCTTCGGCCTTGCCTGAAGGAAAACACTTCTCTGTATCCCGCTTAGACGCCAGAAATCCTGATCCTCCAGGTAGCTTCCGTCGCTCCACCTGTATACCTCCACGGACAATGAATTTTTACCGCTTTTTATATATTTCGTGATATCAAATTCAGCCGGCATTTTACTATCCTGGCTGTATCCGACAAGCTCACCGTTTACCCAAACATAGAAAGCGGAGCTGACAGCACCAAACTGCAGGAATATCTCTTTTCCTTTCCATTCTGAAGGAATTTTAAAATACCTCTTATACGATCCCACAGGATTCCAGTCGTGAGGCACAAAAGGGGGATTTTTCTCAAAAGAATATTCTGCATCTTCTGCCTTTGGTGCCTTCAGGTTTCTTATCTGAGGGTTGGAAGAGACCTCAACATTTTTTGTATTACCAGAATTATATATATCCTCGTAAGCCCAGAAAGGATATACAATATTAGTATAGATTGGAACATCATAACCTTCCATCTGCCAGTTGGATGGCACAGGTGTGTCTTTCCAGTCGCGTGTATCATAATCATCCTTGAAGAACCAGAATGGCCGCTGGCCGGGAGTTTTGGACCAGCAGAACTTCCAGGTGCCGTCGAGCGAAAGGTAATCAGGAGAATTGTTATCGGTTCCGTTAAGTGCACTCAGCTCATCAGGGAAACTGATGAATGTGGCATGAGGAGCCTCACGATTCTGGTTGAACATTTCGGGATTTTCCCAGTCGCGCGGACTTTTCTCGGTAAATGGTACACCTTCATACTTACTATATCTCTTACATGCTGTAAATGACAATGCTGCCATGAGGATACAAATCAATATTCGCTTCATAATATTGGGGTTTTTGCAGTCATAAAGTTAAGAAAAATTGAAATTCGGACATCTGCTCCGGGATTTCTGTAATAAATTGTTATTCTGATAATTAATATTGATCATATATTAAATTACATTTAGTTGAGTCCATCTGTATCGCCAGGGTAGTTGATATTTACAAATGGGTTATCGGCTTCATCACCCGTCGACAGGTCGAAATAACCAACATTAACGGTATCCAGGAATTTCCTGACGGCATATCCTTTTTTGCTTTCAATAAATTTTTCAAGCTTTTCAAGAATACTTTTTTTATATATTGCATGAAGAGGTTCTATATTATTGCCGTAACGTGGAATCAGCACATCACAGGTATTTTTCCTGAAATAGTCGGTTTGTTGTAATATCAGTTTACCATCGAGAAAAGGCATATCGCCTGCAACGACAAAACAGGCACTGCATCCGGAAGCCTTCAAAGCAGCATGGATACCACCCAGGGGACCTATATTCCTGTATATATCGCCGACAACACTATAATTATCAAGTCCTTTAAATGCTCCCGGGGTATTGGTAACAACTATAATGGTTGCAAAGATCTCATCCAGTGTAGCTGTTATCCTGGATATAATCGTTTTACCTCCGATAACCACATTTGATTTAATAAGTCCGTTAAAACGCCTGTTAGCTCCTCCGGCCAGCACCACACCTGAAATATCATTTATCATCAGAAAAGTCCGCTTATTATTCCATTATCATCAATATCAATATTTTCTGCAGAAGGCCTGGCCGGCAAACCCGGCATCCTCATTATTGTTCCTGCAATGGGAACGATAAAGCCGGCACCCGATGAAAGTTCCACCTCCCTGATCTTCACTGTGAATCCATGAGGACGTCCTTTCCTTGACTGGTCGTCAGATAAGGATTTCTGTGTCTTGGCAATGCAGACTGCAAGATTTCCCAGTCCCAGGCTCTCAATCCTTTCCAGGTGGTTCTTTGCCTGCACTGTATATTCCACATGATCGGCTCCATACATTTTCCTGCAGATAGTTTCGATCTTGTCTTCAAACGACCAGTTAAGGTCATAAAGGGGCCTGAAACAATCGTCACATTTCCCGGATGCCTCCAGTACTTTCCCGGCAAGATCGAGGGCTCCTTTGCCACCATATGCCCATGATTCATTAACAGCTACGGCGACACCTTTTTCCTCACAATGTTTTACAAGGAGATTCAGTTCTTCCGCGGTATCTGAATCAAATCGGTTCACAGCCACCACAGGATTGAATCCGTACATGTTCATATTCTCAATATGTTTATCCAGGTTCCCGAAACCTCTTTTAAGAGCTTCGGTATCCTCGTCATGCAATGAGGATAGTCTTGCCCCGCCGTGATACTTCAGTGCTCTTACTGTCGCAACTATTACAACAGCGCTTGTTTTCAGGTTTCCGAAACGTGCCTTTATATTGAAAAATTTCTCAGCTCCCAGCTCACTGGCAAAGCCTGCTTCAGTAACAACAATATCGCTAAGTGACATTCCGGTCTTTGTAGCAATAATGGAATTGGTGCCCTGGGCAATATTGGCAAAAGGTCCGCCGTGTATAATAGCCGGGGTCCCTTCCAGAGTCTGAACAAGGTTAGGTTTTATAGCATCGCGCAGGAGAGCTGCCATTGCGCCCTGGGCCTTAAGGTCGCGGGCAAAAACAGGCCTGTCGTCATAGGTATAGCCCACAAAGATATTTCCGAGTCTTTCCCTGAGATCGGCAATACTGCCGGCCAGGCACAGGATCGCCATAACCTCCGATGCTGCTGTAATATTAAAACCCGATTGTCTGGGCACACCTTCTTTTCTCCCTCCCAGTCCTATAACTATATCGCGTAACGATCTTTCGTTCATATCCATAACACGTTTCAGCTCGATAGTCCTGGGATCTATTCCAAGATTTCCTTCCTTCAGCTGAATATTATTATCGATAAGTGCTGAAAGAAGGTTGTGAGCTTTTTCCACAGCCGCCAGGTCGCCTGTAAAATGAAGGTTAATATCCTCCATTGGTATCACCTGGGAATATCCTCCTCCTGCAGCCCCTCCCTTTAAACCGAAGACAGGACCGAGTGATGGTTCCCGTAAAACAACAGTGGTCTTTTTACCCAGTAGATTAAGTCCCTGCGCCAGCCCGATGGAAGTAGTCGTCTTGCCTTCCCCTGCAGGTGTGGGAGTAACAGCTGTGACAAGTACCAGCTTTGATTTTTTTATACGTTCACTGTTTATGAAATGAAGAGGTATCTTCGCTTTATACCTGCCATACATTTCAAGTTCATCTTCCGGAATCCCAAGAATTCCTGCAATTTCTGAAATATGTCTTATGCCAGCTTCCTGGGCAATCTCAATATCCTTTTTCATACACGTACCGTGTTATCCCTGACCAGTCCGGACTTTTTTGATTTTAATGTCCGCATGGCATTCTGTTAAACAACTCTATTATTATAAGCCTCTTAACATATCAATTACATTTTTTTTCGTATATTGAAACATTAACAATCCGGGCAGTAACAAAAGTAAAAAATTAAATGCCGGGTTCATTTCCTATTTGAAAAAAACATAAAACTATAATCATGGACAAAAAGATCACAACCCTTTATGAGGAGTACAAAGAGGGCCAGTATTCGCGCCGCGATTTTATCTCAAAACTAGCTTTGGTAGCCGGTAGTACGGCTGCCGCCATGGCTTTGCTTCCGGTCCTTGAGGATAACAGCCTGAATGCTGCACCTGCCAACCAGGAATATCCGGGTCTTAAAACAGAGTTCATTCATTACCCGGGTGCTACCGGACAGATAAAAGCATACCTGGCATATCCTGACAAAGGCAATAAATTTCCGGCTGTTCTTGTAATACATGAGATATGGGGTCTTAATGAACATATCCTGGATGTAACAAGGAGATTTGCAAAAGAAGGGTTTCTTGCCATGGCCCCAGATGCTTTATCCCCTGAAGGAGGCACACCGGAAGACAATCAGGAAAAAGCCATTTCCATGATGCGGGGACTTGATCAGGCTGAAACGGTAAAGAACTTTGTTGCTGCAGTTGAATTTCTTAAGACCAATCCCCTTTCAACTGGCAAAGTAGGGTGTACCGGTTTTTGCTGGGGAGGCGGGATGACAAACCAGGTGGCAGTTAACTGCCCAGATCTTGACGCGGCTGTTCCTTACTACGGCATGCAGCCTTCGGCAGAGGATGTTGAGAAGATAAATGCACCCATTATGGCTCATTACGGAGCTACGGACGAGAGAATAGATGCAGGAATACCTGCTTTTGAAGAAGCCCTTAAGAAATATCACAAGGATTATAAGATATATATCTACGAAGGAGCCGGCCATGCCTTTAACAACGACACTAACAAGGAAAGATATAACGAAAAAGCTGCAAAGCTGGCCTGGAAGAGGACAATCGATTTCTTCAGGGAAAAACTGGAATAACGATAAGTCAGTCCTGGCTGCTTTCCCAGAGCCGTGAGACAGCATCCACGAAGGGCCTGCAATGGTTAAAGAATTGCCTGTAACCGGTACACAGATAATTCAATCCGGGCTCCCCTCCCGGTGTGGTGACAAAACGGTTGCGCGGACATTCCCCATTGCACATGGAAAGGACTTCACAGCTCCTGCAATAAGACGGCAGAGTGTAAGACTTAGCCCTGCCAAAATCTTCCTGCTCTTTGCTGTCGAGGTAAAAGGAAATAGTATCTTGTGTTATATTGCCGAGTAAATGACCTCTGTCCACATAATGGTCGCATGAATATAAGTCCCCTGAATGTTCAAGGGCAGGAACTCCTCCACATTCTTTTTTAAAGATACACCGGGTATGTTCTAGGTTAAAAGCCGTTCTTGCAGCTTCCTCAAATATCTGAACCTTTATTTTGCCAATATCACCGTCAACCCATTCATCAAATATTGTTGTCAGGAAAAAACCAAAACCTTCCGGAGTGACAGAGGAGCGGGTAACACCTTCAGGACGGCTTGTGTCGCGGGTTACAAGAGGGAGGAAAGTCATATATCCGGCGCCCAACGCCTTAAAATAATGATACACCTCAAGTGGATGGGCGGCATTATGAGAACTCACAACACACAATATCTCAGGATGCAAACCATATTTAACAAGGAGCTTATATCCCCTTATAACTTTTTCATGCGACGGCTGTCCGCCCGCTGTAACACGGTATTGGTCATGCATTGAAGCAGGGCCGTCTATACTGATACCTATATAGAATTTGTTATCTGCAAGAAATTTGCACCACCTGTCATCAAGTAAGGTTCCGTTAGTCTGAAGTCCGTTGAAATATGATATACCATCAGGCTTATGTTTTTCCTGCAGGTGTATCACTCTTTTGAAGAAACCAATACCGGCCATAAGGGGTTCGCCGCCATGCCATGAGAAATACACATTCCCCCTTCCGGCTGCTTCAAAATGCTGTATTATATACCTTTCAAGCAACTCATCCGATAAAATAAAGTTTTTTTTACCAGTAAATAATCCTTTTTTTTCGAGGTAATAACAATAGCTGCAAGCCATATTACAAACCGGTCCGACAGGCTTGACAAATATCTGAAAATCTCTCTCTTTTCCCTTCATATCCTCTTTTTTATACGGCAGGCTCTTCCCACTGAATAAGGCCGGCTTCCGACAGACCTTCATGGCTCATCCTTATCCTCCAGTCAACCGGATAGTAATTATTTAGCCTGTTGCCTATGTTCTTGACGAACCCAAGGTTAATATCCCTGTAAGTAAGCAGATTCCATCCTTTTTCCGGTACGGCGACAGTAAAGTTGTCTCTCCCAAGGTATGCAAGAGCTGTATTGTAACCTGTCTCCGCGGCAGGAAAAACATTTTTCTTCAGAGCCTGCGACAGGGCAAGTTCATGTGCAGGAATATAATCGTCCTTTCTTACAGTTGCGAGCCTGGTACCCGGCCGGATAACCTTAAGGTTACTGAAAAGCATAGCATACTCGTCGGTGCTGCACGGAAGTCCATATAGTTCATCTCCTTTCCTCAGCATATTATTACCACTGAAAGATGTCCACTCCTCCATTATTCCTAAATCTTTTTTCCCTGGCCGGTATTCCGGTTTCAGCCGCGGAAACCGTCCTGTTATGCTCTCTTTTTCATGTTTACGCACTACAGAAATAAAAAACCCTTCTCCTTTTATTTTTCCAGGATGGAACCCATACCCGTATATACCCCTGTAGCTGATTTCTGTTATACCATCAGAGCTGCCTGTGTCGAGCCTAAGGC
>JBJKPQ010000096.1:0-46351 GCA_046706305.1 Bacteroidales bacterium | reverse complement strand
TATCCATATTTGTAACAGTACTTAGACCGTTACGAGAACTAAATTCCCCCCGGTATCCTTCAGCGACCAGTACCCCGGCTACAGGATCAAAAGAAAATAAGTATCCCTGATGATTTAAAATATATCCCTTGCCGTCCTGTGTGAAAGAAACAGGGATCTCGTATGATGATGCGGTATTATACCAGTAAAAAGGTTTATTATACTCTATCCTGAGCCATTTTGACTTTATGTCATAATAATCTGTTGAATATCTCTGGTATCCTCCAACAAGCACTTTTAACCTGTAATTGCCTCTTGGCAGGGATAAAGGCATTGTAGCAATTATTTCAGTGGATGAACAGCTTTTGACAGTAAGAGGATAGACATCCCACAGGACAACATTACCCGACAGATCAGGATTAAAATTCTGGCCCGTAATAGTAACATCCTGTCCAGGCACCAGTGTACCAGGAGAGACAGAGGTAATAACAGGTGGAATAAGGGTAAACTTATCGGGCCATGTAACCTTATTAGCTCCGGCAGTTAAGGATATTTCACAGGAGATACTATCTGAAGTAGAAGGCACTGCAACAGTGATAGATGTTGAAGAAGATGAGACAATCTGTGCCTGTTCATTTCCGAACAGAACTACCGCAGTACCTGCGTCTGTAACAAGGTTCCTTCCTGAAATTGTCACCTGGTCATAAAAAGTTCCTGTTAACGGAGAAACGGAGGTAATAACCGGATTTGTCACAGTAAACTCATTTTCAGAGGTTACTGACTGCAGCTTTACTGTCACTTTTATTTTAAACGCTCCTTCAATTCCGGCAGGCACTCTGACGGAAATATGGGAATCTGTCTTTGCAATTACAGAACAGGTGCTTGTATCCAGTTTTACTGTTACTGCTCCTGATCCGAAATACTGCCCATAGATATCCAAAACTGACTCACCGGCTCCTGATTGAGGTGAAAAGGATGTAATCACCGGTGGCTTAAGCCTGAATGTATCACTGGATACAATCGTAAACGGATCTGCTTTGTATATAATATTCGTTGAGACTTTTTCGAGGTTATCCGGTACTTTAATACTCATCTGATTAGGACTGACAGAGAGTATTGTTCCCTGCACATCATCGAAATAGACTGAATTGGCCGAGAGGATAGTATTAAACCTTCCGGAAAGATTAAGTGTATTGCCCCATGTTCCTGTCAAAGGTTCAAAACTAAATGGCTCAGGGGCCTTTAATTCAAAGGGAATATTACTTTTCAATGTGAATCCATTGACTGATATAACAAGATCAGAATTTGTTACATTCAGTTCATATGGGATCCTGGCCATATATACACTGTCGTTCAATACACCTAGAAAACTACATTTGAATTCACCAAGGTTGATTGAGTTAGAAGGAATATAAAGAGGATATTTAAGATATTCCCCTTTAAAAAATAAAGTATCGCCCCATCCTGCTATTTTAGGATAGAAATCGGTTATTACAGGCGGAATAAGCCTGAATGTATCCTGCGTGAAAGTAGAAATATTCCCGACATTATCAACAGAAAGAATGGCTTTTGGGGAAGAAAGCTGATAGTTCACCACGGCCCTGATCAGGGTATCAGTAGATGATACTACCTCGCAAAAAACATCACCAAGATGCACAACATTACCTCCTGGTTTATAAGAAAAATTCCGGCCACGAATCTGCAGGGTATCCATCCAGCCTGCAGTATGAGGTTCAAACCCGGTTATTGAAGGAGCACCGCTGCCGAGGCTGGTAAATGATGCTCTTGCGCCATATACTACATGATCAGCGGTTACCAGAAAAGGTTTAACATAATACTCCCTGTCCTTTATAAGATTTGTCACAATCTCAGATGAAAATTCACCTGTTTTATCGAATGGCCCAAGGTAAACCTTATCGAAATTATTGATGTCAGGATCAGGATAATTACCCCAGACAAAACCATGCTCAATTATTGTTTCAGTACCCAGGGAATATACAGAAGCTGTAAATTTTGCACCTCCTTCTGATATATCAGTAATAATCATTTCTCTTAACCTGGGATATGACCTTGCCTGTTCCTTTTCCTTTTCACAATTGCTTATCAGCAGCGTTAACAAAATAAAAAACAAGGCTCTTTTACATGAAGAGACAGCTCTGCATCTTTGTGTTAATGTTAACATAGTATGTACGTATTGCGTCTACAGTAAACAGATTGTATTGAACCAAATTTAATAAAAAGTATGACTATAAAAATTACTTGTGCTTTTTTTTAAAATTATTTTTTAATTTAGGCAAAAATGTCTGTGAGTCATATATGAAACATTTTAAGCTGCTGTCTGTATTGCTGGTTCTGTTATTGGCCAATGCAACCCTTTCAGGTCAGAAGATCTTCAGGGATGGCTATATTGAAAAAAATAACGGAGAATCTTTTACCGGTCTTGTACTATATGCATCAAACCAGGGGATACCATCCCAATGTGTATTTAAAAGATTTGACATTGCCCGAGAAATTGTATATTCTTCCTTAGACATCAGTGCCTTTGGATATAATAACGGGAACAGGTACGAGAGTAAAACCTTTAAAGGGAAATCTTCCTTTTATGAAGTACTGATCTCCGGAACGATCAAACTGTACAGTAAAGGTTCTAAATACTATATTGAAAAAGGCAACCTCGGATTCACGGAACTGAAAAACGGGCATACAGACTATATTGCCGGTAACGAAAGCAAAGAATTTCGCACACTCCAGGATTTTTTATGCTATCTGACAGAAAAACCATCCGGTTCAATATCAGGTAAATTCGATCTTAAAAAAGACATACAGCCGCTTATTATAAGCTACAACAAGGAATCCGGAGAAAAATATACAGTTTACAACAGAAACCTGACTGAAAAACAACTTGCTCAAAGAATCCTTGAAACAGGGACCAACAAAAGGACTTTGGAAATTATGGGCGGTCTGTCATATATGAAAATAAATATCAAACCAAATCCTGAGTTTACCGATTTTATTCCGGAGCCTGTCACATCGACGGCAGCCATTTATGGTCTTGGATACGAGCGACGCTTTTTACGGAGAACTGACAGACTTTCGGTAAAGTTTGAATTGCTTTATTCAAAGTTGAGCTTTTATGGTTACAGTGAAAAACAAATGACCAATGGTTTTGCAAGAAATGATGTTTATATTGATTTAACCGGAATGAAAGTTCCTGCATTGATTCAGTATTCAGTTACCGGGAATAGAATAGTTCCATTCATAAATGCGGGTATGGCTTTGGAAGTAATTACAGCTAAAAACTACCTGCACTCCGAAGAACTTGAATCTCAATCTTCTTCTGTTATAACAAATAACGATACAGATATGGATCTTAAATCAAGCCTTATAACAGGTGTGGCTGGATTGGGATTCAGAACAAGGATATTCAATAACCTGAAACTTCAGGTCCAGGGCAGGGCAGAATATGGTCCGGGGCTACTTTTCAGAACCTCAGATAAGCTTAATAACGGGAAAAAACCTTTCACACAAAACACAATGCAAGCCTGTATACTGGTTGGAATTACATTCTGAAAATTTTGATTATCCTCACAGCCAGCTTTTCAGAATATCTTCCTGTGAAGCAGTAATATTATCAAGCCTTGAAATTGTGTATTTTAATACCTGTTGCCCTTTCTAATTGCCATGGTTTCCGAATGGCCCTTCATCCCATGTCCGGTAGCTCGACTGGACAAGCGACTGGTACAGCCTTACCGGATTATTTTCATTAATATTGATGCTGCTTTCAAAATCAGAAAAAAGTTCATCCTCATTCAATATCCCTGCCCGTCAGACCGGAGCCGTTAATTCTTACAGTAGCACTATTGTAATGTTCTATGCCTCCCCTGCCGGGATCAATTGCTATGCAGGTTTAAACAATAGAATTTACTTTATTCAAAAGACCGGGAAATATGCATTAAAAGAGAAGGCAATCGTATTACCCTCCCGGTGAAACTTAGTTTATTGTGGTAATATCATTTTTTAACCAACTCCGGGTTAATGCTCTTGGAATATCATTTTTAATAATTATTTTTGATTCAACCGGAATGCTCAGATTCTTCATTTATAAACCATCATCATAATCCACAGAACAAAATGAATCGATCAGGTATAAAAGAAAGGCTGGTTGCCCCGGGCAATCTTATACCTTTCGTTTTAATAACTTCATTGTTCCTTCTATGGGGCCTGGCAAACAATATGACAGACACGCTCCTGGCAGCTTTCAAAAGGATCATGAGCATGACAGATGCCAGAACCTCACTTATCCAGATATCATGCTACGGGCTGGGATATTTCATTTTTGCCCTGCCTGCAGCAATTTATATAAAAAGATTTTCATACAAATCAGGTGTCCTGCTCGGCCTTGGTCTTTATGTTCTCGGATGTCTTATGTTTTATCCGGCCAAACTTACAGGCAATTATTTTCATTTTCTTGGTGCTTTATGGATTCTTTTCGGAGGACTTTCCATACTCGAAACTTCTTCAAATCCTTATATTATTTCCATGGGGTCAGAGAAGACAGCCACACGCAGATTAAACCTTGCCCAGTCTTTTAACCCTTTGGGATCTATAATTGGAGTGGTTATAAGTCAGATATTCATCCTGTCGGAATTAAACAAGGCCTCTGCGGCTGAGAGAGCTGCAATGTCAGCTTCCGAACTACACAGAATTCAGGCAGGAGAGTTGAATGCCGTTACGATGACTTATGTTACGGTTGGTCTTCTTCTTCTTATTTTATGGTTTGTTATTTTCGTAGTTAAAATGCCCAAAGGCTCTGATGCAGGAAATAAAGTTGATCTTGGTCCGACCCTGGGCAGGCTTGTCAGGAATAAAAACTATGTAACAGGCGTTATAGCCCAGTTCTTTTATGTTGGCGCCCAGATAGGTGTCTGGTCCTTTACTATACGATATACAATGTCATCACTAAATCTTGAACATATCCAGCTTCCGGCAGGAAAGACACCGGAGCAGATTGCTGCAGGATATTATGTTGCCTCTCTCATCCTTTTCGCTTCTTCAAGGTTTATTTTTACTTTCCTGATGAAGTTTTTCCGGCCTTCCTCCTTACTTACTTTTTCAGCAGCAATGGCAATTCTAAGCACGCTGGTTGTTATCTTCGGCAGTGGGATTACCGGTGTGACAGCACTCGTAATGATTTCAGGCTTTATGTCTCTTATGTTTCCAACCATTTTCGGCCAGGCTGTTATCGGACTCGGAGATGATACTAAAATAGGAGGTTCAGGGCTTATTATGGCAATCCTCGGAGGTGCTGTCGTTACATTCTTCCAGGGAAGGGTCTCAGATATGACCGGGAACATTAATTACTCTTACATCATTCCCCTGGTCTGTTTCATGGTAATAACGTATTATGCCATCGCCAGCAGGAGAGTGGAAAATAGAATAAAGTAAAAAGAGGGAAAAAGGGCTTACAACTTAAGAATATTCAGCCCACCGCTTATCTCAAATGTCATACCGGAGGAAAAATTCCAGTCTCCCCTGGCAAGAGATGCAACAGCCTTACCTACATCTTCCGGAAGTCCCCATCTCCCCTGTGGAACAAGACCTTCACTGATGAGCCTGTCGTATTTGTCTTTGATCCTGGCTGTCATATCTGTCTTTATTAATCCCGGTCGAACCTCAAAAACAAGGATCCCTTCTTCAGACAGCCTGTCAGCAAAAACATTTGAAGCCATGCTGAGCCCCGACTTCGAAATACAATACTCCGTTCGGTTTGTACTGGACCTTTCTGAAGAAACGGAAGTAATAAAAATGATTACCGGATTGTAATCATGAATATTCTTTTTCATCCAGATCATCTCCCTTGCAATCTTCTGTGCAAAGAATACAGGGCCCTTAAGATTTATATTCATTACCCTGTCGTAACTCTCTTCCGTCATGTCGAGGATATCATCTCTCTGCAGGGGTGCAACCCCGGCATTATTTACCAGTATATCAATCCTGCCGTACCTGTCGAGAATATTCTGCACTACCTCATCATGACATCCTGTACATGCAATATCGAGACCTATGGGAAAAAACTGGGCCCCTTCACTCTCAACCGCAGGTCCGAGACTTACCATTCCTTCGCTGTCAACGGATCTGGCAATAGCAGCAATATCAAAACCTTCAGCAGCCAGTGACTGAGCCACGGATCTGCCTATCCCCCTGCTGGCACCTGTAACTACCGCTACGGGCTTGTCATTCATAAGATTACTGAATAATCAGACAAAAGTAAATTTTGCGTTAAAGATAATAATTTGACCGACTCTCGCAAGCCCCTCATGAAGAATGTTAATTTTACATTTACCTGTTTCAGTTTCCGAAACGCGGATTAACAACATTATTATATATTGAACCAAATGTAAAGGTTATGCTTATTCCGCCCCAGGTGCTGAAGTTCGTGGCCTGTTCCTTGAGCCTGAGAAGACGCTCGGCATCGGTAAGGTCCCCTTTAATAAGGTTAAGCTGGTCATTAATATAGGCTATTCCTCCATTAACCGACAGTGATAATCCCTTTATTATCCGAAGTCTGATATGGGCATTCATCTGTAACCTGTTCTTTGAAAAATCATGAAGGTAGTTGGATCCGGAAACAGACAGGTTAATTGATCCCCACCTCTCCTGAATCTGGTAAGCCATCTGCAACTCCTGCTTAAACAGGTTCTCCCTTGTTTTATTAAGAATGGTTGTATCTATATAATCACTGAACTGGTAACCTACAGAATAAAGAACCCTGAACTGCCTGCGCGTTGCTTCGGAGTAAGGATATATGTCATATTCCACAGAAGGCATTAACTCGGTGTTAAGATTAAAATTCTCACTTGTTGATGATTCAGCCCGCGAGAGAATACCTGCAGACCAGTGAGGACTCAGGCTCTTTACAAACAGCAGCCTGGCCGATTTGTAACTTGTGTTATAATCTGTTTTTACCGTATCTTCAATAAATTGCTGGTGGTTATAGCTTTGATTCAGTCTCAGTTCAAACTTAAGATCGGGAGACACCTTTCTAATATGGATCGAATTGTTAATGTATATCCTGTTATAGGAAGCTTCAGCATTGAACCGGGGACTGGTCTGAAGTTCAAATACCCAGTTATGCCACTTGTCCGTAACAGTATTCTCTTCACGCTGCAATGAGGAATCTGAACCTATGGCAACCTGTTCAGACAGGGGTGTATGCGCCACATACCTCATCAGTCCCATTTTTATAAGGTTTGTTGTCTTTTCCCTTACAACAGGTCCTGTTTCATCCGGGTTACTTGTATATATAAGTGTATCATTCATCCCCTCGAAACGACCCAGTCCCTGGAATGAGAAAGTATACTGGTTGCCTCCACTTCCTGTTCTCTGGTCAGTGACAAGAAGGTAAACCTCTGCCTCCTGGGTATCCCTGACAAAGTTTACATAAGGAATCTCCCGCCTGGTAAAGTTCATATCACATGAATGACAATCGAGGAAAAAGCTTACGGCATCATCACGGGGATTATCTGTCTCCTCCAGTGCCGGCTGACTATAAATCTTAACCGGTACCAGCAGTCCCATTATCGCAACAACCTGAAATACAGCTAAAAAACGAAACGTGTTAATTCTTACCCTGGAACCCATCTTAATATTTGCCTCCCTAAAAATTTCTCGCAATTTTTTAATGAATTGCAAAAATGAAGGTTTTAAAAGTAAAAGGCAAGCCTGAACGTGATCGTTTACGGTATTTTAACTTTTTTAACATTTACTCTTCCGGGAATATTTATCTTAAAACCCGGTTGACTGACCTGGGACTTATCCATGAACGTAAGTAAGCAGCTCCCAGGTAATAACATATCAACCTTGCAAAAATGATTGTCCTTGAGAAAACCTTTGGAACGAAGAATAATATAATACCTGCTAATGCAACTATTCCCGACGATATTAAATTATTTATTACAAGAAAAGCCTGTATGAAGAACCTTTCAGCACCCTTTTTATGCTTGCTTATATAAACATGACGTGAAATATGAACCTCTGTTTTTGTCAGGGAAGAAGTCCTGATATTGATACGGGAACTACCGCCATGGTTATGCTCGATGACAACATTGCCTGCCAGAGCCACTTCCCCTTTTTTGTCACGCACTCTTTTGCATAGATCAACATCTTCAAAATACATCCAGAAATCCTCATCAAAACCTGAAACAGCTTCGAAGGCAGTCTTTTTTATCATAACAACTGAGCCCGATATCCATTCCGCGAAAGTTATATTTTCCTTTACAGGCCCATTGTTACCATGAATTTCATCTGTCAGCCTCTTTTTGAAGACAGCACGCATAATGCCGGTCAGGTTATAAAACGCGGGAAACCGGCCGGCTACCCGGCTCTCTTTCCCTTTTGCATTTACCTGCCTGCATGACAGGATTGTACAGGAAGGATTATTCCTTTTTATATCAAGCAATTTGGCTGTCTCCCGCTCTGTTGCAACAGTATCCGGATTAAGAAACAGAAGATAATCTCCTGTTGCCTTGTCAGCGCCGGTATTGCAGCCGTAAGCAAACCCCCCATTAATTTTGTTGAAAATGAATCTGAAGCGGGGATACTGTTTTTGAATTTCAAAAATCCTTTCGTCACGGGAATTATTATCTACAACAATAACTTCAGTGCTGAAATTATCTCCTCTAAATTCATTAAGGGAATTTAAGCAGGCTATAAGCTTATCCCACCCTTTGTAACTTACAATTATTATCGAAAGATCTGTCATAGGCCGTTATCCTGTTATCTGTTATGGCCTGTAATTAATTAAAATAATATAAACGTTTTTCATTCATAAATATGACAACCTGTTACACATCACAAAAAGTCGTCCGTGCGACTCACAAAGGCGGAACCGCTGTCTGTAGTCTCATTTTCTCCGGGTAATTCGCTGTCATCTTCGTCATCTTCATTCTCGAGCCAATCATAAACCGGAGCCTGTGGACCCTGTTTCCTGTAGATTATAGCCAGCAGAACACCTGAAAAAAATCCCAGCATATGAGATTCCCATGATACATTTTTATAAACACCAGGAAACAGACCCCATACCATGGACCCGTATAAAAATACTATTAACAGCGATAGTGCTATCAATCGCAAATGCTTCCTGATTATCCCGCTGAAAAAAAGAAAAGATGCCAGTCCGTATACCAATCCGCTCGCTCCGATATGAAATGCCTCTCTCCCTCCGGCCCATACCAGCAGGCCTGTAAGGAAAAAAGTCCAGATAAAGACTTTAAGGGCCACTTCCGAATAAAAATAAAAGAGTGCCACCGAAAGGAAAAACAAAGGAATTGTATTACTGATAAGATGGTTGAAGTTTGCATGTATAAAAGGTGAAAAAACAATACCCTCCAGACCTTTTACAGTTAGAGGATATATACCGTACTCAGAAAAATCAAGACCAAAGAGTACTTCAATGATCATGACCAGCCACATTATAAAAATAAATATGCCGGGGATGAGCATGCTCAGAAAAAGTTTCTTCCTGTAATAAGCTCCTTCCCTTTCCAGATCTTGATTAATCCTCTTCATTCAGGAAATTATTTCCGGTTTGACATTGCTGAGCTGCTTGTCAGCAATGATAATCAGTCCCTGTCGGGATACTCAATACCTGCCATCTTTCTTATCCTGTCAAGGGTATTGATAAGGTTACGGCTGAAGGAATGAGGTACAATGTCGCTTTCGAGCTTTCCCTCGTCAAGGCATTTCATAACCTCAGCAGCTTCAAACTGGTATCCCATTCCCTCCGGTAAAAGTGAAAATTCCATTTTCTCTTTACCATTTAATGATACTAAAAGTCGTTGCGACATATCCCGCTCACGTGAAAAATAAAGGTTCCCGTTTTCGCACAGGAGGTCACAACCAATGCCTGCCCTAGTGTTGAAGGAACTGTAAAGAGTTGCCATTCTGCCGTCATCATATCCGAAAATTATACTTATTGAATCTTCTGATCCTGTTTCGGAAAAAAGAGCTTTTGCAAGTATCTCATCAGGTACACCTAAAAAGTAAAGTGCATCTATAACCGGGTAAATGCCTATATCAAGCAGAGACCCTCCCCCCAGTTCAATGTTGAATTTCCTGTCATCAGGGTCAAATGGTGCCTGGAATGAGAATCTTGCATCAAGATGTAATATCCTTCCCGGTTCACCTGTATTAATTATTTCCTTCGCTTTTTGATATACAGGCTGAAACGGTGGCCAGAGAGCTTCCATCAGAAAAACCTTTTGCTTCTCTGCTTCGCTTATCATATCCTCCACCTCCCTAAGGTTAAGTGCAAATGCCTTTTCACAAAGGACAGCTTTGCCATGTCGCAGGCACAGGAGGGTATGCTCCCGGTGATGGGAATGTGGCGAACCAATATATACGATTTCCAGCTCGGGATCCGCCACCATTTCCTCGTAGCTCCCGTAATATTTACTGAATCCGTATTCACCGGCAAACTGTTCTGCCCTTTGAAGATCGCGCGATCCAACAGCATATAACTCAACATTGTCAAGCAGTTGCAGGGCTTTGGTGAATTTTGCCGACATTTTGCCGGGTGCCAGTATCCCCCATTTGTATTTCTTTTTCATAGGAAAGATTTTCATAAATATAAAAAAATGTTGTTTAAGGAAGATATTGAACAAGCATTTTCTGTTCCTTCCCGCCTCCCGCTGCACAAAGTCAACTTTACTTTTTACAGGAAGGCCGACTGATCAAAATCAAAAGTCACTGATGGAATTTGTGAAATAATAAAATTTTTATACTATATATAATGCTTATTATCTATCAGTTAGAACTAAATACCAAAAAAATCATAATATTTTTTAGTACTATGTATTGCATAGTATAATAATATTTACATATCTTTGCATTGTAATGTTATATAAAAAATATAGTAGCAACAAATAAACAGTACTATGAAAATAACAGTCAGTATTAACATCGGAGGTTATTCCTTTAATATAGATGAGGACGCCTACTCTGAACTTAAGATATATCTTAAGAGTCTTGAATTGCATTTCTCCGGTGAAGAAAGTTCGTCGGAGATACTGTCCGACATAGAGGCACGCATGGCCGAATTATTTCGATCAAGGCTTGCTGAGTACAAGCAGGTAATAACAATAGAAGATGTCAGGGAGGTTATGGCAATCCTGGGCACACCTGAAGATATTTCCGACAAGGAAGGACCATCGGCCCGCGAGAAATTCTCCTCACCTGGTTATCATCGTATGTACCGCGATCCTGACCACCGCATTATAGGTGGTGTGTGTTCCGGCATGGCAGCATACTGGAATATTGATCCTGTAATAATAAGGATAATATTCGTTGTACTGGCTTTCGGCGGGATTGGGGTATTGCTTTACCTTATCCTTTACATAGCTATTCCGGAGGCCAAAACAACAGCCCAGAAAATTGAGATGCACGGAGAGCCTGTGAATATTCACAACATAAAAGACTCGGTTAAAGATGAATTCAACCGTGTCAGAAAGAATATGAAGATATGATCTATATAAGAATGACATCTTAAACAGAAATATAAATTAAAAAACTATGGATATAGAAAATACTAAAGCACAAATGCGTAAAGGGATCCTGGAATATTGCATCCTTTCGGTGCTTTCCCGGAATTCCTGCTATGCCAGCGACATAATCAAGGAACTTAAAGAAGCTGAGGTTATTGTAGTTGAAGGAACTCTCTACCCTCTCCTGACGCGACAGAAGAATGCAGGATTACTCAGTTACCGGTGGGAAGAATCGCCGCAGGGCCCGCCGCGAAAATATTATGAACTGACAGATAATGGTCGCACATATCTGTCTGAACTGGACAATTCCTGGCAGGAGCTTGTTGATTCAGTTAACAGGATAAGAACAAGGTAACCTAATTTTAACTAACAAAATCTGACAATAATGGATAAGACTATAAATATTAATATTGGAGGTTCCCTGTTCAGTATAGATGAGGATGCCTTTGGCATTTTGCGTGACTGGCTTCAGGCATTAAACAACCGTTTCAGAAATGTACAGGGCGGACTTGAGACCATTGAAGACATTGAAATGAGGGTTTCTGAGATATTCCGTTCCCAGAAAGGAATGGCCGGGGTCATTACAAAAGAAAATGTGGAAAACATGATCTCCATAATCGGCAAACCTGAAGATTTTGACCAGCAGGAATCTGAAGAACCCCGGCAAAACCAATATTCTCCTAACGACTTCAGAAGAAGATTATACCGTAACCCTCACGATACTGTTATAAGTGGCGTTTGCGGGGGACTTGGTGCATATCTTAATACCGATCCGGTCCTTTTCAGGATTCTTTTTGCGATTGCCTTTTTTGTCTTTGGATCGGGGTTTCTTATTTATATTATTCTTTGGATCGCTCTCCCTGTTGCCCGTACCGAATCGCAAATGAGGGAACTCTTTGGCAGCAATTATTATGCCGGGTCACATGGAAGAACATCTCCGGGTGGCAATCAGGTTAACAGAAATGTTTCTTCCGGCATAGGAAATGCATTTAATGAGATTTTCGGTGCTATAGGAAAAGTAATATATATAATAGTAAGGATATTTTTGATACTGATGGGGATGGTATTCGTCATAACCGGTTTCTCGGCCCTGGTGTCATTTATTCTTGTTTTTGTCTTTAAATTCCCGAACATACTTGTCCTCGACGGTACAGGACTGAATATGAACTACCTTCCCGATTTTATGAGTTACATAGTAAGTGCCGGTACTGTTCCCTGGATAATAGGACTTGCATCCGTTGTGATAATCCTTCCTCTTCTTGCCCTTATATACTGGGGTATAAAAATGATAATATGGTTCAGGGCACGAGACGGCATTTTCAGCCTTGCAGCAATTGTTGTATGGGTGGCTTCACTGGCAATACTCTCCATTGTTCTCTTCAACGAAGGCACGAGTTTTGCAAATACTGCCAGGATATCTTCCGAAGCTTCAATACCAAGGACTTCCGACACGCTGTATATTGTTTCAGACCACAAGCTCAGCGATCTGATGTATAATAAGGAGGTAAGATTTCCCGATGATGAATATGACATATTTATTGACGACAGCCAGAGGGAACTTTATATAAGACCCTATTTCTCTGTCAGAACATCCGGTAACAGCAGCACCACGGTTGAGGTTAGGAAACGCTGTGCAGCACCTACAGAATCAATTGCATATCAAAGATTAAAGCTCCTGCAATTCAGCTACAAAGTAAACCGCGACACCCTGCACCTGGATGAATATTTCAGGTTACCGGAGGGCAGAAAATGGTCAGGTGATTTTGTAGGAATCAAACTTTTCATTCCTGAAGGGACAGTGGTAAAGCTTGATAAGAATTCAGACTTTATTCTGCATTCGCGCTATCATTACAGGTTTCAGGGACACTACGACAATGACACATGGGATAATAACCAGCGTGTATGGATAATGTCGGACGATGAACTGGTACCTGCAGGTCTTAAATATTGAACCTGGAACTTCCTTTTTCATTCCTGATATTTTTTAAAAGAGGTTTTTATCAAAATTTATTTTTGATATGACCTCTTTTTCTTATCAGACGTACAAACCCGGCCCTGATTTTAAGTCACTGTAATAAAAGGTGATAAAGATTATTCTCCTTTTTGACTTTTCAATTCAAGTAATATTTATATTTGATTACAATTAATACGAAGAATATGAGAAGATACATTCTTTTTACACTCGCAGCCTTTGTGCTTTGCTCATTTCCTCTCAAGGCACAAAAAAGCGGACTCCTCAGGAAAGTAGCTAAATCTGTCAGCAATGAAATTCTGGGGACAACCGATGAAACCTCAACAACTAAAAAGACAGAACCCGAGCCGGATTGTGCATGCGACCAGGCAGAACTTATATTGCAGCTTGGAGGCAAATTAAACCTCGATTACACGGAACTATCCATCAGTGTTCTGGATGATGGAAGTGTTCTTGCAAAATCAACTATGGGTGATGAATATTATATCGTCAGGAAAGGAGTGGCAGAAGGACCATATAAACCGGGCGACCCCGCCATCAAGGCCTACCATGTCACTGATCCGGATGAAAACAGTAAAGATCCCATGGGGAAATACGGTAAATATATTTCACGGTCAGGCGACAAATTCCTTATCACCTTTGGTGGCAAAAGTTATGGCCCCTATGCACGTATCGACAATTTCCTTGTCTCCCGCTCCGGCGATAAATTTGCAGCCTTGGTTGTAAAAACTGTTGCCGTTACCGATGAGGAAGGGAAAAAGATGGAAGAAGCTATTAAGAATGCCAAAACACAACAGGAACAGATGGAACTTGCCATGAAGTACTCTCAACAGATGCAACAAAGGGTACAGGAAGGAGGCGGAGCAATGAGTACCATGCCCACACTTGTTACAAATATTCCTGATGTAAAGTACGATTTCATGAAGTCACAGGGAGAAACACTCAATAACAGTATCAAATATGATGATATTCTTGCTACAACATACGACAAAATAACTGATCTCAGCGGGAATACATTACTTAAGCTCAGAAGTGAGGATAATGGCGCTTCCGACCTGTTTGTAAATACAGATAATACAAAATATGCTGCTTATAAATATGGTGCGCTCTCATTCAGTGACGGGAAAAAACTTTCCGATCTTTTCAATCCTCGCCTGGTTAAGGACAATGGAAAAGTCTTCCTGGCATATATGTATTATTCTCCAAAAAATAATGCAATAATGCAATGTAAGATACCTTTTTAAATGGCTTAACTCATTCTTATATTCAGATACGACCCGTATATCGCTAAGGATAAAAAACGTAAAGAAAAGCGGTTTCACCGTGAGGCTTTGTAAAAAGTAATTAATGTTTCGCAGGATCATTATACTCGCAACCCTGCTGGCAGGTTATTTCTGTAATGCAGATTCGCAGAGTCCTGACTACAGGGTGATTTTTGGTGATGACTGGAAAAATGCTGAAACATTTGTTGCGGAAAACAGGGAATGGATGGAACCTGTATTAAAGAAAAACCATATCCCTTATCCGGTTGCAATAGCGGTAATTTTCCCGGAATTAATACGTTATTCCGCCTTAAGGGATAAAATGGAAGTAACATTGTTAAAGACTCTTTACGTCAATCTTGGAGAAACCTATGCTGATTTTTCAGTTGGACATTTCCAGATGAAACCTTCCTTTGCAGAGCAGGTTCGCCTGCGATATGCCCCGGGAATTTTCCGCAATAAACTACCTCCCTTCAGGGGTCCGACATATTATAAGGATATAAAAGACTACCGAAAATCAATTATAGCAGATCTGGAGGATCCCGGGAAAGAATTCAACTACCTGGTAGCCTTCCTGCATATCTGTGAAAAGAGTTATGGTACCTTGCATATGGATAATAATTACAGAATAAAATTCCTTGCCACAGCATATAACTATGGCATAGATAAAAGCAAAGAACAGATAATAAATATGACAAGAGCAAAATTCTTTAACACCAAACTTTTCAAAACTGAGAATTACTCGTATGCCGATGTGTCACTGTTCTGGTACAGGCTATATATAAACAAAACAGGCAGTTAAGGATATTCAGACTAATATCAACAATTTTTAATCATGGAAATTATCCTGCCCCTTCCTGCGCCATCGCTTCAAACCAAGTATTTATTCAATCGTGACTTATGTTGAATGACAACGTACCCGAATTAATAGTAAATTTGTGAAAATCCATTCTGCCGTACTCTATTCAATTACAGACGACAGTTTTAAGTTACGAATTGGTAATTTTTACATGAAAAGCATCCGGCTATGTCAGGTAAAATTAAACTCAACTCTTTCTTTATTGCAGGTCTTGCCGCAGTGTTTTATTTATTCTTCATATATACCAAACACAATCCTGCACTTGCTTCAATAATTCCTTTCGGAAATGATCCGTATGATGCCATCGGGTCATACACAGTTATTTTCACCCCTTTGCTTGTTGTTCTTACACTGCTCAGGACATTGCGGGGATATGGTTCGGAAGAATCATCGGATTATCACAAGATACTGCTGATAAGAACGCAGGTATCTGTACCCCTGGCAATTTTTCTGACACTTTCCGGTGATCTTATATCAATGATTCGCTACCGTCTTTTCTGGGTAAATAATCACTCTACTCTCCTGCTGATGTACCTGGTCCTGGGAATGATAGTTCTTTCTTTATGGGTCCTCTTCCTTGTGCACAGGGCCGGGATGACATTATATGAGACACACAGGGTCCGCATAACGGCAGTCTTTATAACAAGCATCGTATATATCCTGGTCCTTTCCATCTACCCACAGGCTATGACAGAATCTGTTTTTTTCGAACTTCTTACCCTTTTCATATGTATTATTCTGTTTTTTGTCCCTCTTTCGGTACTGACAGAAAACTTTATCCCTTACAGATTATCATATTCTGAAAAACAGGCATATAGAAGACGTTACCTAAACCCCTGGCTTACCTGGCTTATAATTTTGTGTATAGGTATTATTCTTGGATTCTTCATCCTCACCGGGGAAATGATGGAGAAAGGAAGTGGTCGTGTTCCCTTTTCGCATGTTCTGACAGTTGCACTTGTTTATATAGGAACTACGACAGTAGCTGCTGTGACAGGCTTCCTGTCTATGCGTAAGCCTCTTGGGTTATATGATAAGGAAGACATTTAACCTGCCTTTGAGTCATTTTTCTACTGAAAAGGCACAATGTGAATTAATATAGTGCCAGTACTAAACTTCTGCAAGACTTCCTGTCTGTCTTTCTCTGTTCAAAACTCTTTTCAAAGAACTCACGGAACCAAAACCTCCAATTTGTGTCAGTTCTTCTTTTGTTGTTCCCGGGTTATGTTTAAGATATTCTTCAACATACCTTGCCCTGAACTGGTTTACATAAGTATTGAAATTAACCCCGAAATTAGAATTTATTACTGATGAAAGATAAGTCCGGTTGGTTCCGATATCCTTACATACCATTGTAAGGGTAAGATCAGGCTTAAGGAATGGTTTTTCATTTTCGAAGTAATTAATAAGCCTGTTTGCCAGTTCATTATCCTGTATTTTACCATAGGCGGGATTCTGCGTAACAGTTTCATCATTTGTTTCTTCTGTTATATCGGGTTTTCTCTGACTAAATGACCAGAGCCCCAAAACCCATGTGAATACCGAAATTATGAAAAGAAAGAATACAAGAAAGAGGTCATTCCCTTCATGAAACGGGTTGAAAAAATAAAATGCAACACTTAAAAGTCCGACAATAACAAAAGAGAAATTGAACCATTTAAGCCAGCTTAAGGAGAAATGTTCGATGTTCGAATATTCTTCTTTAAGTTCCCTGTGATACCTGTATGGAATCCTGATAAAGGATACCGAATAGTAAATTACCTGAGCTACTATCATTAAAACATCAACAGAACGAAAGGCATACACCATCCTGAGGTTCACATTGTCAAACTGAATTCCGCTTCTGTAATTCGACAGGTAATACATTTTCTGGTCATGACTAAGAAAAACTCCGAACAATAAAGCTGAAGTCAAACCGAATATTACCCCGGGAATGAAATGCACAAATTCTCGTTTCAGGTTTTCCCTGCTCGTTACTATTGACCTTACGTACAGATATATTGACGGGAATATCCACAGTACCGTTGCAATATGCAGGCTGTGCATCCATAAATAAATATTAAAAGCCCTGAGGAAATATATAAAGTTAGCCAGAAAGACAAAAAAAGCATTTAACAGGCCAAATCCCATGATCTTTTTTGGCAGGTTATTCCCCGAAGTAGTAAATAGTGTAAAAGATAAAAAGAGTGGAATTGTAAATGAAGCGATTAACAATGTCAGCTTAAAATAATGCATCTTTAAATCCTTCCTGAAAAAATGCTGAAAATTGAATTTTTTTACGATTTGAACCTGGTTTTTTGATCATTTGACCCAATTCAACCGATGGCTTCAAATACTTTTGGTATAAAAATAATTATTATGTCATAAGTAGAAAAATCCAATTTCTAAAAACCACTATCTATGAGAAAAAAATCATTGAATCTATTATGTCTGACCGTAATTTTAATACTTGCCGTTTCATGTAGTAAGGATGATGGCAGTGTTCTCGGCGGGGCCCAATCACCAATTGGAACAGTAGGAAATACATTTGACTGGAATGCCGGACAATTCGGAATAAGCGATGCAAGCATGAGAGTTACACAACTGGAAGGAGGCGTTTCCACTTTCGAAGTTTCAGGAACTACTTCTAACAGCGCATATACCGACTTATTAAAAATGGTACCCACTGAAAGATTTCCAGGTACCTTCAGTGTTTCGGGGAATTCTGTAACTGCAAAAGTAAACTCAGTGGTAACCGATAACGGTGCCCAGGTTGTATTTAATGACGGGAGCAGGCTGACCCTAGTAAATTACGGCGCCAGTGTCGGGGATAAGTATACAGCAACTGTTGGCGGGACAACCCTGCAAAATGAGGTCATTTCAAAATCAACAGAAGATGATTACCTGTGGATGGGCGGCATGTATCTTAAAGTGATAGAAGTGAAATACACGAGCCATTCTCCGGGCATTAATTATGTAGTTGCCATTTACAATCATAAATTCGGCCTTGTAGGACTCGAGGTACATTTTGAAGACGGATCTGTAAAATATGCAGGATGTGAAAGTGCTAACTCACAATAAATAATGGATCACAGGTTCTCCTTATTCCCTTATAAAGCAAAATTAGCCGGCTGGTTATGTATTTTCATATCCATACCTTTTGCCTACCTGTATTTTTGGGGAGGGAAGCCGGAGTTCTTTAATATGAAAATATTTGCTGCTGTCACAACATATACAAAAACACGATTTTTTGTAATATCCCAAACCAATGTACTGGATGAAATATCGGCAATCCTGCTTATTACGGGGATTGCCCTTATTTCATTTTCCAGGGAAAAAGATGAAAAAGAACATTTTGAAGCTTTACGGATAAAGGCTATGATTAATTCAGTTTACTTCACAATTGTGTTATGGCTTCTGTCTTTTGTTTTCATTTATGGGATGGCCATTTTTATTGTTTCATTCTTAATTTTTATCATTTTCCTTCTTACATATAACCTGCTTTTCCGGTTTTATCTCCTTAAAGACGGAAGAGACACAGAGATGTATAAGAATCAGAGAGATGAAGGGGCTTAAAGCAGGATTATACCGCAAAATACTTGCAGCTGCATATATTGCATTATTCATTTGGTCGGCTGTACATCCTAAAGATTATAATGTCTGGCTGCTTGAGATCGTCGGAGTTGTCTTTATGGTGGCAGTATACTTGTTCTTCGATCATAGGATAAAGTTTTCCGGGCTCACCAATACATGGTTTTTCATCGGGGCCTGCCTTATAACAATCGGAGCACACTATTCTTTCCCGGATGTTCCCCTATTTGATTACCTGAAGAACATTTCAGGTGCTGACAGAAACAATTACGATAAGCTGGGCCATCTTGTCCAGGGAGTATTGCCTGTGCTCATCTCGTGGGAAGTTCTTGTTAAGGAAAAAGTTGCGACAAAACGTTCCTGGATCAATTTTCTGTCTCTTAATATTGCCTTATCAGTCAGCGCTTTTTATGAGTTGTTTGAATGGCTCTTTGTGGCTATATTCGGCAACAACAGTTATACATCTGATGTACTCGGCACCCAGGGTTATATCTGGGATTCCCAGAGTGACATGTTATGCGCACTGATCGGTGCAATAATGACTATTATTATCGGCAGAAAGTTTTTGCAAAGACTTATTTCCCTCCATCAGCTATCCGATCATGTAAACCTGTAATATCTTGTTTCCATGTCAGGTATTTTGCCGGCTCAGTCATCTTTTATAGTTTTGACCCCTGAAGACAGGTATTATGGTTTGCAGAGTAAACACAAAAGAGATAGAAGAAATTGAACCGACCAACATCCCTACCCAAACAACATTCTGGGCGAGGTTAAAAAACAACCAGGGTTTCATCCCTTCAGGTTTTCAGCTTACTGTCTCAGAAGATCTTCTTTACCCTGAAGAAAACAGCAATACTAAAATTGAAGAAGACATTCTTGTTCTTATTAAATATATAAGCAGGGAACATTGTTATGCATATGTTCCTTACGGTCCCAAACTGCAACCCGGTTTCGAAAATTATGGAAAATTTCTTGAGGAACTTTCTGAAGTTCTGCGTCCTCATCTTCCGGCTGAATGTGTCTTTATAAAATACGACCTGCCCTGGGAAAACCAATGGGCCAATGAGGAGGATTTCTTCGATTACAGGGGATTCTGGAAGGGTCCGCCACCTGTTTATACACAGGAATTGCGACTAAATATCAACACCAATAACTGGAACCTCCAGAAGAGTCCCAGCGATGTTCTTCCCACTAACACTATCTTCCTCGACCTAAGGAAAAGGGAAACAGACCTGCTTGGCGCCATGAAACCAAAAACAAGATACAACATACGACTTTCCGAACGCAGGGGGGTAAGAGTCGGTGAATACGGTACTGAAAAGCTTGAGGAATGGTACAGGCTTTACAGGGAGACATCCATGCGTAATAACCTGACATTACATCACATAAACTATTTCGAAACAATACTTAACAACCAGCGCTACCTTGACGAAGATGTTAAAGTAAGCCTTCTTATGGCTGATTATGAAGAAGAATACCTGGCTGCCATGTTCCTTATACTGTCGAGAAAAAGAGGTACATATCTGTATGGTGCCTCATCCTCAGAGAAAAGATATCTTATGCCTTCCTATGCCGTTCAATGGGAGGCAATCAGGAAAGCACGGAAGTATGGATGCACTGAATATGATATGTTCGGTTGTGCTCCAAATGCGTCCGCTTCACATCCCCTCCATGGTCTATTCAGGTATAAGCGCGGCTTTGGAGGGAAGATGTATCATCGCATGGGATGTTGGGATTACCCGTTCCTGAAAGAAGATTATGTACTCATTAAGGCACAGGAAGTCAATAACCAGAGTTATCAGATGTGATACCGGTTACTGCAGCAACCTGGTTAATGAAGTGAGAAAAAGAGTGAAACTCTAACTCTCATCCCCACACCTACTCTGACTTTGTCGGCCCGGAGGGAATCGAACCCTCGACCCCATGATTAAGAGTCACGTGCTCTGCCAGCTGAGCTACGGGCCGTATTAAGGATCAAAGGTAACCCAGTTTTATTAATTTTTATACCCTTAATACAATAAATATTACCGTTGCAGGCACTCTGATTAATATGTATCCGGCACTGATTTATAATTATTTATCTTTGTAATATTTACGACATTATTTCCTTAATACCTGAAATCATTTCTGCTATGACTACAACTTATCCTCCAGTCTTTGCACGTTTCTATGATACAATATATCATAGCTTAAGAGATTCTGTTGATAATGAATACTTCCAGAACCAGATCAGGGAAACTAACGGGAAGGTGCTTGAAGTGGGAACTGGAACAGGCAGGCTCTTTATAAATGCCCTTAAGGGCGGAGCAGATATATATGGTCTCGATGTGAGTGAATCGATGCTAAATGTATTGCGTGGAAAACTTACACAAGACCAACAATTACGACTAAGCCATCAAAACATTGTGGATTTTCATTTTGATTTTAAGTTTGATCTTGTTATCGCTCCTTTCCGGGTTATTATGCACCTCCTTGAAAAAGAGGACCAGATTCATGCATTGAATAATGTTTATGACAACCTTAATCGCGGGGGAAAATTCATATTTGACACTTTTGTCCCGGACCTCAGCCAACTTATTAACGGACTGAACCGGCAGGTAGATTTCGAAGGTGAATATATAACCGGTCAGAAATTAAAAAGAACTGTATCAACAAAACCAGATCTTATAAACCAGGTTATTAATATCCATTTTATGCTCGACTGGGAGGAGGATAAAGAAATGAAACATGAAGACTGGAAACTGCCGCTCAGATTCTTCTTCCGTTATGAACTGGAACACCTTGTTGAGAGGTCTGGATTCGATTCATATGAAATATACGGCGATTATAAAGGCAATAAACTTAGCAGTGGATCTAAAGAGTTTGTTGTTGTCTGCCATAAGGAATAACATATTTCTTATAATATGTTGTTTTAATACGGGGCTTTTTGCTATATTGTATTCAGCTCATTAAACCATCAACCATGATCACTTCAGATACAGACTCTAAAGAAGCTGAAAAAGTGAGTATTAAAGTTATGTCTACAGTTAAAGACAGGCTTACTTTGTGCCTATGGTGGCTCAGCATTCCTGTTTACACAATTGCCGTCCAGTATATGAAAACATGGTTTCTTCCAAGATCCATTTTCCGGTTTAATATACATGACCTGATCATGCGAGAAAGATCTGCCAGTTTTTTCCTGTTTGTGATCCTCCCAATAATCCTTATTATCATTAATTCTATATCGATAAGAGACCTTTTTAAGGTTGACAACAGTTTTCGAAAAACAAAATTATTCAACTTAATATGGGCAAATATTCTTGAGATATTTATTTCTATTGCCGTATTTTGCATATTCTTCATATAACTTAAGAGGAAATGAAATTAAATTGGTTCAGACGTGTCGGGTTAATTTACGTACCAGCCAGGATTACCGGCTGGATAATCTTGTTGATCGCAGTATCTTACGCAGTTTATATATTCCTCGACATAGACAGCAGATCTCATTCTGTTAGTGATACAATGATTAATTTCATGCTGAATTTTTTCATCATAGGTGCCGTCTATACCCTTGTTGCATTTGTTACAGGGATGGAAAAAGAGACAGAAGAGTCTGAAGATCAAGAATCGTGAAAAGAAGTTTACTTCTGCTTGCTCTGATGTTTGCTGCACTGACTGCCGTATCGCAGAGTAAGATAAAGCCGGTGATGATAGGTGCTAAAATTCATTCCGGTCTTATGCTTCCTCTTTATGAAGCCCTGGACTACCTCGTCGAAGATGATATTTATTCCATTGATCTGTCAGTCTCTTTCCCTTCAACAGGTAAAGACTACTGGGAAAAGCTTTATCACTATCCTGAGACAGGTATAGGAGTGTCTCTCTGGAACCTGGGCAATAATGAAATCCTTGGAAAAGCCTGTGTATTATATGGCTTTATTAATGTCCCTGTTTACCGTCATCCGGGCAGATTCTCATTTAATTACCAGATTTCCGTTGGTGGTGCTTATCTTAATAAACCATTCGATATTCATTCTAATCACCTTAACCGGGCCATGAGCTCGCCTGTAAATATATATGTAAGACTTGGGCTTGACAGTAACATTCAGCTGTCACCCCGCTCACAGGTTGTAATTGAAGCCGGGACTTCTCATTTTTCAAACGGGAAGACCAAATCACCCAACTACGGAATCAATGCCGGCACAGTATCGGTGGGTTTTAATTATCTTCTGAAAAGCAATAATGTTACTTACCATGAACCAGGGATTCCGGCTGTTGAGAAAAGATATATCCAGTCAGTCATTTGGCTTGGTGGTAGTAAAGTCAACGATAACCTGCTGAATAATAAATATCTCACAACCTCACTATCATATAATGCGGAAAGGGTTCTTAACCAGCGACGCAGGATAGGTATTGGTGCTGACTTATCATACGACGGATCGATAAAAGAAGCTCTTCAGGATTCTGAAGGAAATCCTGAAAATAATATTTCCAGGCTTATACGATTTGGCTTACATGCTTCATACACGGTACAATACAAAAGGCTCGTTGGCGGTATTCAGGCCGGCTATTACCTCTATTCAAAATATGTTGTCCTGACTTCAATTTACAATAAACTCACAGTTCAGTATTTCATAACACCCCGTATAACAGGTACAATGGCAGTAAAATCCCACTGGGGAAAGGCTGATTGTTTTGAATACGGGCTTGGATATTACTGGTAGAATATAAAACGGCATGAAAAAACTGCTGATATTATTTTTAATGCTTTCTTCCCTTGCATTTTCCTGCAGGGAGTTGCTTTTTAATGATGAATCAGGCACCCGGAAGATTGTCCTGGATAATTTCCATGCAGTTGATGTTACCGGTATCTTTAACCTTGTACTTCTACAGGATTCCTCCGATTTGCTTGAGATAAGCGGGAAAAACAATATAGGGTCCATCGATGCATATATAAATAATGACACCCTGATTATAAGGGATCCTCATATTAAATCATTTAATCCCTATAAGAACACTCTCCGACTGCATTTTACAGATATAAAGTACCTTGTTACACGCGATCCGGTTACACTTACCTGCCCTGACACCATAAGAGCAGGAACTCTGGGCTATGATGCAATCGGAGAAATTGCAGAGGTAAGATTAAAAGTTGTATGCAATACCCTTGTCATAGTAAATTCTGCCAATACTCTGGGCTTTTTCCACCTCAGCGGGAAAGCATCAACTACAAGCTATTTTAACAGGTATGGATGCAGCATCTTCGCCGACAGCCTGTATGTAAAAAATGCAATAGTAAGAAATGAGTCGATCGGGGAAGTACATGTTAATGCATCTGAAAATCTTACAGTTTATATTAACGGGCCGGGAAATATCTTTTACTTTGGCGATCCTGTGGTCACGATAGCTGAAAAGAATGGTGATGGAAGGGTAATTAAGATACAATAAACCCTGAACAAAACAATTTTGCAGTATAGTTTGTTATAAGGGAAAATGTTAACAAACCATTCACTAAAAGTTATTTATGAAATCAAAATTTACCCTTTTAATGACTATAACTATATCCTTTTTTTGCGTAATACAGGCAAAAAGTCAGACTGTATTTGATGTCGAAACAGGTTTGGTTGTTACGGGCTACAATAATGTAAGGATCCCCGGCAATACAGGTACACTCTTTTCACTAAAAAATGACCTGGATGCCAACCCGGGCTTTTTCTACAGGCTAAGAGTAAGCCATACATTCAATTCACGACATACTCTTTCATTGCTTTATGCCCCACTGAAGCTGAGATCTGATGGAAGATTTTCAGATGATCTCATTTTTGAAAATGTAACATTCCCTGCTGGCACAGAGTTGAAAGGCGTTTATAAGTTTAACTCCTACAGGCTGACATACAGGTATGAACTTATAAGAACCCCGTCAGTAACTTTTGGACTGGGACTTACTGCCAAGATAAGGGATGCTTCAATATCGCTGAAATCAGCATCTCTCTTTAGTGAGAAGACAAATGTGGGATTTGTCCCCCTGGTTAATTTCAGAATGCTATGGCACCCGGGCACCAGATTAGGACTGCTTGTCGATGGTGATGCTCTGGCTGCAAAACAGGGAAGAGCAGAAGATGTCCTTGTTGCGGCAACATATGACGTCTCAGGCAATTTAAGACTTAAAGCAGGATACCGCATCCTTGAAGGCGGGGCAGACAATGCCGAAGTCTATAATTTTGCTTTGCTTAACTATTTTTCTGTTGGCTGCTTATTGCAATTTTAAATCCACTAAGAAATGATTAGATATTTTGATACCGGTTCAATACTTGTAATAGCAATTACTTTTATCCTTTTTTTTATTGCCTTATTCACAAAGGGTTTTACACACGATCTCTTACTCGAAGCAGGTGTTTTTCTCGTCTCGGTAAAGCTGATACTAATGTCGTACAAGACAGGACTAAATCATACAGAAATTAACAGGGAGTTGCAGGAAATTAAAAAGTTACTTGAAAGAAACAAGTAATCTTAGGTATTCGTTAAAGGAAAAACGGGGAAATACAAAGTACCATTTGGTCTGATTTTTGCTGTAACCGGATTAATTGGTTACCCTAAAAAATTTTCATCCATGAAGAACCAATGCATGTTTGCCGTTTCGGGTAAACAACAAAATATTTCCTCATTAATATTTATGGTTCACCATTATCCTCAAGATTTTACCTATGAAAATGTTAAAAGTTACTTCCCCGGTCATTGCTGTATTACTGCTTCTTATCACAACAGCAGGGTGCACTAAAGAGCCTGCACCGTTAAAAGACTACCTTATACAGGTCGATAGTATTCATGTTGCTGATACTGTGTCGGCCGGAGTCTCTTTCGATATAGAGTTTTTTGGTATAATCGGTTTTGATCAATGCCATAGCTTTAAAGTATTTAACCAGGTATACAATGGTAATAATATAACTATTCAGGCCTGGGGTACCTTTGACAGTGATGCGCAAGCCTGCCCTGATGCACTTGTAATGCTTGACGGCATGAAATTAAATATGAAACTTATTGTTCCCGGTTATTATGATCTGCTTATAACAGAACCCGGAGGTTATTCTCTATATAAACAGATATTAGTCCGGTGAGCTGATTAACTTTTCCACCTTAAGACTCTAAAATAAAGTATCCCTTTTATATCATTGGTATAGTTCTTTTATCAGAATCGACTACTAACCATTACCGCCATGAAAAAATCAGTACCTGTATGGTTGCCTGTTGCTTTAACATCTGCCGCAACCCTTGTGGTTTCCTGCGAAAAATCTTCTCAGCAGTATTTGCCGACAGAACCTGTCACAATTCCCACGGAACCTTACCAGCGAGAAATAATCGATTCAGCCAACACATTTGCCCTTTCACTTTTCTGTTCAACTCTTGATGATGTAAAGGGAGGAGGAAATGTTCTGATCTCACCATTCAGTGTCAGCACTGCACTGTCGATGACTATTAACGGTGCCGCTGGACTGACTTTCGATGACATGCGCAGCACACTTGGATTTGGTGAAAAAACTCTTAAACAGATAAATGATACCTACCATAAGCTGATAGCTGAAATGGTTCCTGTAGACAGCCGTGTGGTACTGGAGCTTGCTAATTCAGTGTGGGTGGAAAAACAATTCCAGCCAAAAGAAACATTTATAAATGCCATTAAAGATTATTATGAAGCCGAAGCCAGAGCGATAGATAAAACAGATCCTTCTGCCGTAACTATGGTGAATGACTGGATTGCCCGGAAGACTCATGATAAAATTAAGGATATGCTTGATGGACTGCATCCTGACATGGAAATGCTGCTGATTAATGCGATTTATTTCAATGGAAAATGGAAATACTCTTTCGAAAAATCCGATACAAGAGATGAGACATTTTATGTTAATGGGAGCAATCCCGAAATGGTGCCGATGATGCATATCAATGCCGACCTGAATGCTGCCAGGATCGACAATGTAACAATAGCCGAGATTCCTTACGGTCAGGGAAATTTTTCCATGGTCGTTGTCCTTCCGGAAGAAGGTACGGGTACGGAAGGCATAGCCGGTACATTAACGCAGTCAGTTTGGCAGAAATGGGTGGCAATCCTTGAAAATAATGAGCATAAGATCAGCCTGTCAATGCCCAGGTTCAAATATGAATACAAAAGGACACTTAATGATGATTTGAAAAATATGGGAATGGGAATTGCGTTTACAGATGTTGCCGATTTCAGTAATATCAGCGATTTCCCCCTCATGATAAACAGGGTCCTGCACCAGTCATTTATAGAAAACAATGAAGAGGGTACAGAAGCAACCGCAGCCACTGTAGTCGAATTAATAAGCGGAATGGCCGATCCCGGATCTACAGTTTATAGCGTAAAACTGGACAGACCCTTCCTGTATTTTATAAGAGAATGTTCGACCGGTACCATATTGTTTACCGGGCGGGTCAATGATCCTTTGTCCGATTAAAGACAAGGGCTCCCAGTTATTGGGGTATTAGGCTTCTCTTAATCTATCACAGGCTTCTTTGTTTTCACTTAAATGTTTCGGCCTTCATCCGATGAAGCGGCCTATGGCCCTGGAGGCCGGTGAACAATAAGAGGAAGGGAAGCATATGCTAAACAAATGTCAATCAAATGAATTTCTAAAATGATATATATGAATTCATCCCTTTCCTACATGACATTCTTATTATGCATTTCAAGTGAAATGAAAATTGTTTATTTTTGATTTTATGGATACCACTTTAACTATAAATATTCTTTCTCTCTTCATTTTTTTTGGAGTGATACAGGGCATAATTCTTTCCTTTTTCTACATCCTCAAACCTTCTTCCGATAACAACTCCAATACCTTCCAGGGATTGCTGTTATTATCCATATCCCTGTGTATACTTGAAGAATTCCTGAATATTACCGGCCTTATTGTCAGAGTGCTTCCAGTCACAAATACAACTGAACCCCTTAACCTGGTAATAGGCCCTTTTCTGTATCTATATGTGAAACGAAGTGTTGGATATAAAGGATCAAAAAAAGAACTGCTCCACTTCCTTCTTGCTTTCCTGTACCTTTGCTACATGATTTTAGAATTCAGGCAGACGAATGAGTTTAAATACAATTCGTATGTGTATTCAATGCATCCCGGCTGGGCAACAATAGACGCAATTACAAAAGGTTATGTTGACCCTCTCAACATAAAAAGATATCTTAATCTTGTAACAGCGATCCAGGCGATGATGTATGTGGCACTCAGCTTAATAATAATAATGAAAAAGGCTCTTACATCAGGCCGCCCGATCTTCAGAACAGATGACGAGCTGCTGCGGTCACTAAGGAATATGACATTACATTTTCTTATAATTTTTTCAATCTTCATTATTGTCAAACTGAATTTCAGGGGAGACACGGGTGATTATTTTATCGGACTATATGTTGCTTTCCTTGCAACATTCACATCACTTAGGGTAATGAATGATTCTTCATACTTCGCCAGGTCAGGTTCATTCATGGACCTGTCGATTGAAAAATACCGCAAGTCGTCCCTTACTGAAGACAAAAAGTCTACGATACTTGATAATATTCTCCATGTATTCAGAGACACCCTCTATTTTACTGATAATCTTGCGTCGCTTTCAGAGCTTGCAAAAAGGGTCGGAGAAAGTTCACATCATGTCTCTCAGGTAATAAATGAAAAACTTGGTAAAAGCTTCTTTGAACTTCTTGCCGAATACCGTGTGGAAGAAGCAAAAAAAATTCTTGCCGATAAGGATAGAGAAAAACTGACGATCGAAGAGATATCGGATCTTGTCGGTTATAATTCCAAAACGGCCTTTAACAATGCTTTCAGAAAGCTGACCGGTAAAACTCCTTCTGAATTTCGAAAGAACACAATGATCTGATTTACTGTCATCCGGATCATTCAGAAAATCCATGCCGATAGGGATGTACTTCATCCTTATAGGGACGTTCGTCCTATACCTTTAGCCTGTTTTAATTTTGATCATGAGAAATTAAAACACACGCTATGAAACCAAAAGATTCAAAATCATCAGTTCCTTACCCTCATACTAACCAGGATCTTATTAATGGTTGTAAAAGGAGGGATCAGCAGTCTCAGTTCATGGTCTATAAGCTATATTATAAGGCAATGTACAACGTCAGTTTAAGGATAGTGCGTGATGAAACGGAGGCTGAGGATATCATGCAGGAGTCTTTCCTTGCGGCCTTTGACAGGATTGATACTTATTCAGGAGTTGCCTGTTTTGGGGCATGGCTGAAAAAAATCGTTGAAAACAGATCCTATGACTTCCTTAGAAAGAATAACAGAATGGTATTTGAGAGTATAGAAACATCTGCTGTGAACAGACAGCTGGCGGAAAGTTCTCCTGAAGAAGAGGATGATAAATCCGATATAGTAAAAAAGGCCAGGGAAATAATAAATAATCTTCCTGCCGGATGCAGGGATGTTTTTTCTCTATATCATTTTGAAGGCTACGATCATGAGGAGATAAGCGAGATCCTCTCAATATCCCCTGTTTCATCCCGGTCCCAGTACAACAGGTCGAGAAAAAGGATTCTTGATGAATTCCGGAAGTCTAATATTCTGAATACCTTCAGGAAGCACCTTTTTTAACCTTCCGCAGGTGGCAATAAGCATGGCTGTTTTGAGAGAACCGACAAATAACCTTCTGTCCCTTTTACATATCTGACACTTAATTATAGCAAAAATCTTATACCTTTATAGATCAATAACATGGTCACTTTGTAAATAATATATTACTATGCATAAAATCATCAGATCCTTATACTTTTTAGCAGCCATTGTTCTCCTTGTATTATCATGCAGGTCTGAAAACAGCTATACTGAGCAGAACAGGCTGCAATATCATTTCTCTCCCATGAAACACTGGATGAATGATCCAAACGGGCTTGTCTGGTTCGAAGGTGAATACCATTTGTTTTACCAGTATTATCCCGATAGCACTGTATGGGGACCTATGCACTGGGGTCATGCCGTTAGTACCGATCTTGTTCACTGGAAAAACCTGCCTGTGGCTCTGTATCCCGATTCGTTGGGATACATTTTTTCGGGTAGTGCCGTTATAGATAACAATAACACTTCGGGCCTTCAATCGGGCGATTATCCGCCAATGATAGCTGTATTTACACAGCATTCCGAAAAAAGGCTGAAAGAGGGAAGACCTGATTACCAGAACCAGAGCCTTGCTTATAGTAATGATAAGGGAAGAACATTCAAAAAATATTCCGGTAATCCTGTTCTTGCCAATCCGGGAGAAAAAGACTTCCGTGATCCGAAAGTGATGTGGATGGAGGATTTTAAGAAATGGGTTATGGTACTTGCGGCCGGACAGAAAGTTGAGTTCTACAGTTCATATAACCTGCTTAAGTGGGAACACATGAGTGATTTCGGAACCGGCATGGGAGCACATGGAGGAGTTTGGGAATGCCCCGACCTTTTCCCCATAAATTATGACGGCTCAAAAAAATGGGTATTGCTTGTCAGTATTAATCCGGGCGGACCTAACGGAGGCTCCGCAACGCAGTATTTCACAGGAGATTTTGACGGGACAAAATTTATTCCCGACCTGCGTAAAGATTCAGTAACATGGCTCGACTACGGGCCCGATGATTATGCAGGTGTGACATATTCCGGAATTCCTTCAACGGATGGCAGGAGAATTTTTATCGGCTGGATGAATAACTGGGCCTATGCGCAACTGATTCCCACATCAGGATGGCGCAGCGCCATGACACTGCCCAGAAAAATATATCTTAAGGATATTAACGGGTCTCTCCGGGTCTGTTCATCTCCGGTAAAAGAAATCAATTCATTAAGAACAGCGGAATATAAATTAAACCTGGTACCAGACTCTGCGGTAACAATTACCGGTCTAAATGAATTTATGCTGGACTTCGATCTAGCAGCTTCCGGATCAGAGGAATTTGGCCTGGTGTTTTCAAACCAGCTTAATGAAAAGCTTATTATAGGTTTTAATAAGAAAGAAAACCATTTTTACATCGACCGAAGTAAGTGCGGCAAAACAGGTTTTTCACCTGTTTTTGCAGAAAGACATTATGCACCGAGGTTTGATCCGGGAGAATCAATGAATATACACCTTTACCTCGACCATGGATCAATTGAAATGTTCGCTGACGACGGAGTCGAAATAATGACAGAGACATTTTTCCCCGACAATGACCTTAACAGGCTAAGTTTATTTACTAAAGGAGGAGACATTAAAGTGGACAACTGTATTGTCTGGGATCTTAAATCTATATGGCACTGATATATCAGGTTTATTGAAAAGCGGTAAACAATTTCCCGTATAATCAAAACACAGCTTGAACACTTTTGGGAATATTACTGAAAAAGACATTGAATAGCTTTATCAGGAATTCTTAATAAACATTAACACACCACACCGTCCATTTTATATAGTGTTGTTATATAGTTATTTACATCCTATTATTGCGTTTTTAACCCGGGTGACATAGTGTCATTCTTTCGAAATGGTATCTTTTTTGAGGCTTTTTTCCATGGAAAAATATTGGACTATTAAAAAGGAAAAGCCATGATACTCTCATGTTTCAGAACGAGAAAAAGAATGAAAATGAATTTCATGAGGGTTATTCATGACCTCATAATCAAAATTATTCAGACATGAAACGTATGGCATTAATTGCCATTGCAGCATTTCTGGCTTTAAGCAGCTGCAATGGTCAGACAGGAAAAAAAGAGATCAATGATCAGGCAAAAGCTGATAAGCCTAAGACAAATGTCCAGGTTAAAAAGGTATATGACGATCATGGGAATATTATAAAATATGATTCGACATATACATATGTTTACACAAATCCTGCAACAGGTGAAGATGTACGTGACAGTGTAACGGCAGAAATCAGCAAACACTTCGGAAAGAATGATTTTACAGGAAATGGTTCTTTCTTTAAAAATATGTTTGCCAATGATTCACTTTTTATGAACAATGATGCATTTGCCAAGGAATTCTTTAATAAGGATTTTCTTCCGAACGATTTCGGATTAAGTTCACAGAACATGGAAAAGTTTTTCCAGCAAATGGATTCTGTCAGAAATGAATTATTCGGACATGTTCTTAAGCCGGAAATAAACAGGAAACAGTAAGTCCTGTATTTCCCGGTTTATAGCCTGGATTTTATTTGACTATTTATTATTTACAGCCCCGCCTTATTGATCTCCTGCGGGGCTTTTTTATTACAACTTCATTGATATTCACCTGTGAAGCAAAGAATTTTACGGCAGATTGATTTGAAAAAGAAAATTTTATACCTTTCATTGGTTTATAAAAGTTAAATCAGATACTTAAACAAGATCCCAAACTAAATCTCAAATCTATGAAAATCAAGAATTTCAGGTTGTTTATGGCTGTCCTTCTACTTGTTATGGTTACAGTAACAGCAAAAGCCCAGATTTCCGGGTCCTACACAGGCAAATGGACTTTTACGGCTTCTTCTGCTCCCGAAGGATATGGAAACGGGACAATTGAGCTTAAAACAGATACCGCTATCATTTCTTTTAATGATGTGCCATATTCTTTTGTTTCAGAATGGGTTAAGGTGAGAAATGATTCACTTTTCTTTGAAACTTATATAAATAGTGGAGCAGTCCTTTTTTCTTTGAAACTTGAGGAAAAAAATATTAAGGGCAACGCTGTTTGGGGTGATGGTGAAACCGAAATCTCTCTCACCAGGGAAGCAAAAAAAGACTAAAGAAAATATTCAGCAACATAATCGTACTGTTGAGACGATAGGATTTTCATGACCGGAATCCGTCACTTTTCAAATTATTTGTATTCTGTCGCAATTAATTTTAAAATGATACCTTTGGGTCTTCATATTATCAATAGGATATAACCTGAATAAAGATGAACAAGCTTAAGGCCTTACTCCCTGTATTTTTGCTGATATTATCATCCACGTCATGTAAACATGAGATACGCGATCTGGACGGACACCAGTACACAACAATCAAGATTGGCAAACAGGTCTGGATGAGAGAAAACCTGAATGTCAGTCATTTCAGGAATGGTGATCCTATTGTTGAAGCTAAATCGGACCGGGAATGGTATATTCTTGGCATGGAGGGCAAACCGGCATGGTGTGCCCAGGGGAACAATGCGGATAATGAAGGCACTTATGGCAAATTATATAACTGGTATGCTGTAAATGATCCGCGAGGGCTGGCACCTGAAGGATTTCATGTACCTTCGGATGATGAATGGACACAAATGATAAATTTTCTGGGAGGTAATGTTCTTGCAGCTCTTAAGATGAGAGCCGGCAGTTCGAACGGAACCGTCCAACCGGTTAAGGAAACAGGCTTTAACGGGTTGGCAGGGGGATATCGTACCACTGGTGGAAAATTTGAGGGAGAAGGCAGCTACGGGTACTGGTGGTCAGCTACTGAAGTAAATAAGGATGCTGCATGGATAAGATTACTTAATTATCTTTATTGCAACGTGTATTTCAGTGCTTATAATAAGACCTATGGTTTTTCTGTAAGGTGTGTGAAAAACTGAATCGGATATATTAATAAAAGCTTAAATTTTAGGAAATATTTAACACTATCATCCTGCTTCTTTTTTACTGTTTCTTTATTTTTGCCTACCGTAGTTCAAATCATCATTAAATCATGGAGGATTGCCAGATGTCAGCACATTCAAAACTGTTAAGACTTTTTTTATCCTTTGTTATCGGTATTTATGGCATTACAGGATACGCCTCTTCTATGACCGACAGTGTGGCTCTGTATACTCCTTTTACCCAGGTAACTGTTTCTCCGGGAGAATCAATCAATTACACTGTTGATGTAATAAACAATACTTCGGAGATCCGAACAGTTGACCTTTCAATGACTGGTGTAACAAGGGGCTGGGTTTGTACAATGAAGTCGGAAGGACTTACTATCGGGCAGATTTCAGTCCTCCCGCACGATAAAAAAAGCTTCACTCTTATTATTGATGTACCCCTTAAGGTCAATAAGGGAACATACAATTTTCGCCTCAAAGCCGGAAATATTGCTACTCTCCCTTTGTCGGTCATCATCTCCGAGCAGGGAACTTTTAAAACAGAATTTACAACACAGCAGGGGAATATGCAGGGGCATTCAAATTCTCAGTTTACCTACACTGCTACTTTAAGTAACATGACTGCTGACAGGCAGAATTATGCACTTATGGCAAATGCTCCCCGTGGATGGACAGTAACTTTCAAAAACAAATATCAGCCGGTAACATCAATAAGCATCGATCCGAATAATTCGGAAAATGTTATTATCGAGATCAAACCTCCTGCTGAAGTGGAGAAAGGAACATATAAAATACCCATCCGTGCCGTTACAAGCTCCACCTCTGCCGATCTTGACCTTGAGGCAGTGGTACTGGGAACATACGATGTTGTGATAAGTACTCCTGTAGGACTTCTAAGTACCAAGATAACTGCAGGGGAGGCAAAAAAGGTTGATTTCATAGTAAATAATACAGGAACATCGGTACTATCCGATATAAGATTATTACCTGCCGCTCCCAATAACTGGGAAGTCACATTCGAACCAAGAACAGTTGTAAGCCTGTTACCCGGTAAAACTACACAGGTAACTGCAACAATAAAAGCAAGCAAAAAAGCCATACCGGGAGATTATGTTATTAACGTGGAAGCCAGGACACCAGAGGTGTCTTCTAAAGTAAACCTTCGCGCGACAGTTGAGACTCCGATGCTATGGGGCTGGATTGGAGTCATGATTATTGTATTATCGCTTGTTGTTGTTTATTATCTGTTCCGCAAGTACGGAAGGAGGTAGCTCGTGGCCGGAAACATCATAGAGCTGGTCAATCTCACAAAGAAATACGGATCGTTTACCGCAGTGGACCACCTGAACCTGTCGATCCGGAAAGGTGAGATTTTTGGACTTTTAGGACCGAATGGAGCCGGCAAATCGACAACTATACTTATGATGCTTGGTCTGACCGAGCCTACATCAGGAACCGCAAAGGTTTGTGATATTGATCCTACACTTAATCCCATAGCTGTTAAGAGAAAAGTAGGCTACCTGCCGGAAGATGTGGGCTTCTATTCTAACAGGAACGGGGTGGAAAATCTTATGTTCACTGCAATGCTAAACAATTTATCACCAGAGGAAGCATTGCAAAAAGTAACCAGTACCCTTGAAAGAGTAGGATTATTGGAAGCCGGAGCCAAGAAAACCGGTAAATATTCCAGGGGAATGCTCCAACGACTGGGATTGGCGGATGTCCTGATAAAAAATCCGGAAGTAATAATTCTCGATGAACCGACTCTCGGACTTGATCCAAACGGTATGCGGGAGTTCCTGTCGTTAATTGTCAGACTCAGCCGTGAAGAAGGGCTTACAGTACTGTTTTCCTCCCACGATCTTCATCAGGTTCAGAAAGTATGCGACAGGGTGGGTCTTTTTGTTAAGGGGCGCCTGATAGCGGAAGGAGATATTCCGTCCTTATCGGCCAGCCTGTTCAAAAAAAGTCCTTATATAGTCGATGTAAAAGCATCTGCCAAAACTGATTCAGCAGCTGGGACCGGAGGTAATTCCAGGTCGGAGGAAGAACTCATTAATAGCCTCAAAAAAATTGAGGGTACATCAAGTGTTGAGAAAGTGAAAGACAATTACATAATTCACTGTGCATCTGATAAAACAGCTGAGATATCAAAAGTAATTGTTGAGTCTGGCTGGGCTTTGACATACCTTAACAAAAAGGAATACGGTCTTGATGATATTTACTACCGGTATTTTGAAGGAGGTGAAGATCATGGGTAACAATGTATCAAACAGCAAGAGTATGAAGGAGCCTGTACCAACTGTGAAAGAAGGGCAAAATGCCTTTTACAGGCTGCCCGGGAAGAAAAACAAGCCTCTTCACCCGTTCAGGGTTATCCTTAACAAGGAGATAGCCGACCAGGTAAGAAGCTGGCGCTTCCTGATACTGCTCGCAATTATATCTCTTACCTGTTTCGGATCAATTTATACCGCCATTTCATCGATGAGCAGTGCAGCAAGACCTGATGATCCTGATAATGCGTTTTTCTTTCTCCGTATATTTACCCAAACCGACGGTTCTCTGCCCTCTTTTGTTGTCTTTATCGGGTTCCTTGGGCCTCTTCTTGGTATCAGCCTTGGCTTCGATGCCATTAATTCTGAGCATAACAACGGGACACTAAGTCGTATACTTGCCCACCCGGTGCATCGCGATTACATACTCAATGCCAAATATCTTGGTGCCCTGTCGGTAATAAGCGTTATGTTCTTTGCCCTGGGCTTCCTTGTCATAGGCTTTGGCCTGATTACAATCGGGATCCCCCCTACTGCGGAGGAATTCCTGCGTATAGTGATCTTCCTTCTTATTAGCATAATATACGTGTCGTTCTGGCTAAATCTCTCAATAATGTTCTCCGTAAGATTCAGGCAGCCAGCAACTTCAGCCCTTGCAACAATAGCAATATGGCTCTTCTTCTCCATCTTTTACAGTCTTATTATTAACCTCATAACCAAGCCCATGACCCCTGGAGCCATGGCAACACAACAACAACTGCTGGCATTTCAGCATTTCAAGATGAATCTCCTTAGGGTGATGCCTAACCAGTTGTTCAGTGAAGCAACAACAACACTTCTTATGCCGTCTGTAAGAAGCCTGGGACCACTGACAGTGGAACAGATGTACGGAAGTCTGCCTGGTCCGCTTCCCCTGGGACAAAGCATCCTCCTTGTATGGCCCCAGGTAACCGGACTGATAGCCGGTACTGTTGTCTGTTTTCTCCTGGCTTACGTTCCCTTCATGAGAAAAGAGATACGATCAAGGTAGGTAAACGGAGCCTGTCGGTATCATATGATAAATAACATCTGACCTTCTGCAACATTCGCCCATAATATATGGTTTAATGGTTTTATGTGTGTAGTCTTGTATTAACATAAATCATTTTCTCATGAAATCAGCAAAAACCTTATCACTGGCAGTGGCAGCCTTTACTATGATTGTTATGACTACTGGTTGTACCAAAAGTACATCAGATACTAGTGGCCTTTATATCCCAACCAGTTCCGACGCTACTGCCAATGCAACTTTGCAGGAACTTGAACAGGGTCGTGCACTATATATTGATAACTGCGGCGCCTGCCATTCCCTTTTCTCTCCCGATGCCTATACCCCTGTCCAGTGGACAGGAATAATGAACAGTATGGCTCCAAAAACGACAATGTCGGCTGCTGAAATATCTCTTGTGACCAAATATGTTACAAGGGGTAATTAGGTTTTACCTAAAAGTGCCGGTTTCTCCTTTAGAAAAGCAACAATAACAAAAATGCCTAACAGGGCAGTATGAAAGGTAACACGCATAAATGCGGTTGAGGGACTGTAAAGTGTGGCAATAAAATAGATAAGGACAGCAAGCCCCAGGTAGCCACCAGCTTTAAGCAGGTTGTATTTTATCGGGAAAAACCTTTGCCCGACTATGTACGACATTATCATCATTGTGCCGTAGCATATGAATGTGGCCCATGCTGATCCGTAATAGCCATGAATAAGATGGTCGGCCGACAAGGGTATCCACCAGAAATTAAGGGTAAGTGTTATCACAGCGCCTGCGATGGACAGCCATGCACCCCAATGTGTTTTCCCCGTAAGCTTATACCAAATTGACAGGTTATAGTAAACCCCAAGAAAAAGGTTAGCCATCATCAGTACAGGTATTACACCTTTCCCCTCCCAATAGTTTTTCCCGACAAGCACAGGAAGGATGAAATCGTCAAGATAAAGCATTGTCACAAGGAAAATCAAGGATACCGCAATTATAAAATAATCCATAATCCTTGCATATGTTTCCCTGGCATTCTTTTCTTTGGCCTGAGCAAAGAAGAATGGTTCGGCAGCATATCTGTATGCTTGTATGAAGATTGTCATCAGGATGGATATTTTATAACATGCAGCATAGATACCTACCTGGTATGTGGCCATCTCTGCCGATCCGGGTAACAGGTATCTAAGCATCAGCCTGTCGAAGGTCTCATTGATAATACCCGCCATTCCTGCAAACAGCAGGGGAAAGGCGTACAGGAACATTTTCCTCCAAAGCTGAGGGCTTAATCTCCATTTCACAACAATCATGTTGGGTGATAACAATAAAAGTGTAATGGAACTTGCAACGAGATTGGAGATGAAAATATATTCAATTCCCCAGTCGGGCCGGTAAATATGGAGTATTGCTCTGGTTAAAAAGGTCTCGGGATAAGTATTAAGCAGGTACGGGCAAAGCAGAATGAAGAACAGGTTGAGACCAATGTTTGTTATTATATTGATCATGTTGATGGTGGCAAACCTTTTTGCCTTGTTCTGCGATCTCAGCCGTGCAAGTGGGATTGACGAAACGGCATCGAGAGCCAGTATCCATCCGAACCATATGACATAATTCCGCGAAGAAGGATAGTCTATCCAGGCTGCAATGGATCCGGAAAAAACGTTTATAAAAAGAAGAAACACAGCCGATGAAATAAGCAGTGATATCATTCCGGTGCTATAAACTCTGTCTTTGTCCTTTTCCTGCTCTGAAAACCTGAAAAAAGCTGTCTCCATACCATATGTAAGTATCACCTTAAGGAAAGATGCATATGAATAGAAGACATTTACAGTTCCATACTGGTCGGGAAGGAAAACGCGGGTATAGAGGGGAACAAGGAGGTATCCAAGTACCCTGCCCACAATGGTAGGGACACCATAAATAGCAGTCTGACCGGCTAGACGTTTAATTGCTGTCACACCTCAAAGTTAATTTTTAATTGGAATTTCCTGCTTAATTTTCGATAGGGATTATTTTATTATCTTACATGTGCAATTTGAGTTTAAATTTATTAATAATACATTATCAAAATGGCTCTGAAAATTATTTTACTCGGGATCATCTTCGGAAGTATCCTTCAGTATGCAAAGCTCAACAAGTACAATGTGATAAGCGGGCTGGCCATACTTGAAAATCTCACTGTTGCCAAAGCCCTTGCAGTAGCTGTGGGTGCCGGAACAATACTGATGAGTCTGGAAACGGGCCTGGGGTTCGCTACTTTTCACATCAAACCCTTCCTGTTGACAGGAATAATAGCCGGAGGTTTTATCTTCGGTACAGGAATGGCCATCCTCGGGTATTGTCCGGGAACTATGGCTATCTCTCTTGGAGAAGGATCACTTGATGCCCTTGCCGGGATAGCAGGAGGGCTAACGGGAGGACTTGTATATACTCTTATCCTGCCCTCAATAAGCAGTATCCTCGGTCCCGACCTCGGAACCCTTTCTCTGATGTCGTTTACAGGCAATAATGCCCTTTTTTATATTTTGTCCGTCCTTATCGGAGGAATATTTATATGGCTGGCATTTGTACTGCACAGGAAAGAAAAAGCAAAAGACCATAAATGGCTCTATACCGGCCTTGCCCTTGCAGTACTCGACGGCTTCATATTCCTTACCTCCTCATTTAACAGGCCCATTGGTGCATCAACCACTTATCCATATCTGGCTGACTTATTAACAGGTACAACTTCAAACGACTATTTCAAGGCAATAAGCAAACCCGGCCACTGGGAATTTCTGTTTCTTACAGGCGCAGTAATAGCCGGATTAATTAACTCCATTAACAGGAAAGAGTTTAAGCTGACACTAATCCACAGTAACTGGGAACGGTTTAAAGGCAACTCCCCGTCAAAAAGAATATTTTGGGCCTTTGCAGGGGGATTCATTCTATTACTGGGGGCCAGGATGGCGGGTGGATGTACAAGCGGTCATGTGCTCTCCGGAGGTATGCAGCTGGCTGTAAGCAGCCTTGTCTTTGCAGTTTTTGTATTTGCAGGCCTTCTGGTTACAGGGAAATTTTTTTATAAAAAGTCATGACCACAGGAACGAAAATACATAAGGAAGAGCACCTGGGCAGTTCGGCATTCATAACGGATGTTGTCATCGGTATGTCTGACGGTCTTACTGTGCCCTTTGCCCTGGCAGCCGGGCTAAGCGGAGCCGTTCAGCACAATGCAGTGGTTATTACAGCAGGAATAGCAGAGATTGTGGCAGGCAGTATTGCCATGGGGCTTGGCGGCTACCTTGCCGGTAAAACAGAACAGGACCATTACAGGTCGGAACTAAAAAGGGAAAATGAAGAGGTCGAAAATATTCCTGAAGAGGAAAAGAAAGAAGTCAAACTTGTATTTGCCGAATACGGCATCAATGAAGAGACTCAGGATCTTATAGCTGATGAGATGGCTAAGGATAAAGACAAATGGGTCGATTTTATGATGAAGTATGAGCTCGGACTGGAGAAACCCGATGTAAACAGGGCCAGGAACAGTGCGGCTACAATAGGTCTGTCGTATATAGTCGGCGGTCTGATACCTCTTTCGGGATATTTCTTTACCCGGACTCCTTACCAGGGACTGACCGTTTCTGCAATTCTTACTGTAATATGTCTTTTCCTTTTTGGATACTTTAAAAGCAGGGTAACAGGACAACCGCCTGTTGCCGGTGCCCTTAAAGTAACAATGATAGGAATAGCGGCAGCATCAGCCGCCTTCCTCGTGGCAAAAGTCTTCAATACATTTTTCTGATATTACAGTTGCTTCTAACATAAAACATTCTTAACATGAAAAGCTGCATTTCGAATACTGAAATAAAAAGGGGAGAAGATGTACAGGCTGCATATCTGCGCGATCAAATCTTTGACCTGATTAAATCCGAACATCCTGATTTCAACAGGGAATGTTATATAACACTTGCAGAGCTTAACCATTACAGAAGGCTCTATATGGCTTCATTAATGTCACAGGAAAGAGGAGAACTTGAGGACCTCGATAAGGATGTTATGCAGGCCATCAAAAACAATTCACTTCTTTCTGAAAACATAGAATCGCAAATAGAAGAATCTCTCACCTTTGGTCAGCGGCTCGCTGATTCAATAGCTGCCTTTGGAGGTAGCTGGACATTTATCGCAATCTTTTTCACCTTTATCCTGCTGTGGATGTCGGTAAATATTTATATCCTTGCCACAAAACCTTTCGATCCGTATCCTTTTATTTTACTCAATCTGATTCTTTCGTGTATTGCAGCTATCCAGGCCCCAATAATAATGATGAGCCAGAACAGGCAGGAACAAAAAGACAGGCAGCGAAGTGAACAGGATTACAAGGTTAACCTTAAGGCAGAACTTGAGATTAAGCTCCTGAGTGAAAAAATCGATCACCTGATAGTTCACCAGAACAAGAAACTGCTGGAAATGCAGGAGATACAAACAGACTATCTTGATGATCTGATGAATGAAATAAAAAACAAAAAATGATAACTCGTTTTAAAATCTGCTGCATTGCCAGTTTTGAAGAAGCACGTATGGCAGTTTCATACGGAGCATCAGCTATCGGACTTGTTGGTCGTATGCCCAGTGGTCCCGGGCCTATTCCTGATCATCTTATCAGGGAAATTGCTCTTGCCGTGCCGCCGCCTGTGGCAACATTTCTTCTTACTTCCGAAACCTCGGTCGATAAAATCATTCAACACCATCACAGAGTCAATACAAATACAATACAGATAGTAGACTCATTATCTGAAGGTAAATACAGTCAGCTTAAAGAAGCACTTCCTTCTGTAAAAATCGTCCAGGTAATTCATGTAATAGATGAAAGATCGGTTGAAGAAGCTCTGAGAATATCAGAAATGGCCGATGCCCTTTTGCTTGACAGCGGAAACCCTAACTTAAAGATCAAGGAACTTGGCGGGACAGGAAGAGTTCACGACTGGAAACTTAGCAGACAGATACGTGAGAAATCATCTTGCCCTGTTTTTCTTGCCGGCGGACTGAATGCGGATAACGTGAGGGTAGCAATCGAAGAAGTAGAACCCTTTGCTGTTGATATATGCAGCGGAGTAAGAACTGACGGGAAACTCGACAGGGAAAAACTCGAGAGATTTGTTACCAACATATTAAACACCTTCTGAAATTATATTTAGTTATTTTTATAAACCCTATCACTAACTAAAATACCCCAGTTATGAATAAAAAGACTTATGTAAAAATCCTTGTAATATTTATATTGCTCAGCGGTTCTCAGTTTCTTTCTGCTCAAACAGTCACTAACGCGGAAATGAAGAAACCAGTACCCCCCGGTAATTTCAGGATATCCACTATTGGCAACCCCACACCAAAAGGCAAGGTTGTTACAAAGGGAAACGGATTTGACATAACCGCCGGAGGAGCTGATATTTGGGGAACAAAAGATGAATTTACCTTTGTTTATATCGAAAATACCGGCGACTTTGACATTGCTGCCCGCATTGAAGGTCTTACAGCGGCTAACCTTTATACAAAAGCCGGGCTAATGGCCCGTGAAGATCTCACAGCTTCATGCAGACATATATATTTCCAGGTATTCCCCGATAACCGGGCAAGGAATCATAATAACGGAGGATATGAGTTCCAGTACCGTCAGCAAAAAGATGGAGAGATGAAAGCCATATACCCGGCTAATGCTGAAGGAACGCCGGAATTCCCGGTATCATATCCCAACACATGGATAAGGCTTCAGCGTACAGGAGATACATTTACAGGCTACTTCAGTACTGACGGAATTAACTGGAAGGTATATACCACCCACAGGCTTGACCTCCCTTCAAAAGTATGGCTTGGTCTTGCTGTTACTTCACATAATACATCCGAAACAACAACAGCACAATTCAGGGATATTTCTGAAATAAAACCATGAAATCTGTATTAATTCCCCTCTTATGAACATAGATCATATTGCAATCTGGACACCAGACCTTGAAAGGCTGAAAGAATATTATGTTAAGTATTATGATGGCATGCCCAACAATAAATATGTCAATCATGAAAGAGGATTTGAAAGCTATTTCCTTTCTTTCAGATCGGGTGCGAGACTCGAACTGATGCAGATGCCAGGCATCCCGGAGAATCTGAATGACACAAAAGAGAAGCAGCATACCGGCCTTATCCATATATCATTCGGTGTGGATAATATGGATATGGTCAGACAGAAAGCAGAAGAATTAATGAAGGACGGGTACAAGGTGCTGAGAGGCCCGAGAAGAACCGGCGATGGATATTTTGAATTTGAGACTCTGGATCCGGATAATAACAGGATCGAAGTTTCCTCTGTTTTTACAGGAGACTGATTCTAAATCATTAATATGAAAAAAATTGCTGCTATAATACTCGAAAATGACAAGGGAGAATTCCTGCTTGCCCTTCGCGACAACAAACCAACTATCCCATTTCCAAACCACTGGGATCTTATCGGAGGTCATGTGGAAGAAGGTGAGACACCCGAAGAAGCTCTTGTCAGAGAAGTGAAGGAAGAGCTGGACATCGATATCAGGGAATATAAATTCTTCAGGCAATATGACTGCCTGGAAGGAGATGCATATGATAATATCAAATTTATTTATTACGGGAAAATAAATATACCCATAGAAGAGATCACTCTTCTTGAAGGGCAGGAAGCACGCTATTTCAAAGCAGAGGAAATCCCCGGTGTAAAGTTTGCCAATATTATCAGATCCGTAGTACTCGATTACATTGAAAGCACACAAACCCGTCATTAACACAGGTTGCAAAGACGGTATTTCCCACCGGACAGGGAGTTTTTGTTATCTTCATCAAAGGCTAAATACTTATTTAAGGTTACAGCCCCGGCAGTATCTGCAGAAGAGAACATCCTTTCCCCGGATATTCCATATATGGCCAGTGGCAATGAAAGGTATTTTTTCTGTACAGTTGGCAGTTACTTTTGATTTTTGTATCTTGGTAAAAAGGTAAAATCCTATGCTTGAATTTCATAATACCGGAGACATATTCATTGCTGAACTCATCGATGACAACTTAATAATATCTGAGACACAGGACGTCCTTGACCTTTTCGGTGATATGTCGGAAAAGGAGAGTACAAGACTTATAATAAGGGAAGAGAACCTACATCCCGATTTCTTCAGGTTATATACCGGACTTGCAGGGGAGATACTCCAGAAATTCTCAAACTACAGGTTTAAACTTGCTGTTATAGGGGATTTTTCAAAATATAACAGCAAGAACCTACAGGATTTCATCAGGGAATGCAACAAGGGAACAAGTATATTCTTTGTAGACAATCTCAATACAGCTCTCAGTACCTTATCCGCTTAGTTATTTCTTTAGCGCTTTGAGCTGGTTTGCAAGTTCTTCAATATTCTCTTCCCTGTTCCATATTTTAACCATTTTACCATCCTTGTCAAGGAGAACAACGAAAGGAAATCTTCTTACATTGTAATAGTATCTTACAATAAATGCATTACCCTCCGTTCCGACATAAATATTAGGGTAAATATTCAGTTTGTATTTCCTGACATAATCAGCAACGCTCTGAACCGAAAGATAAGTAACCATAACTATCGATGCATCCCAGAAATCATCTATACGGGAAGTAAGAGCCCCGGTAAATTTCTGGCAGTCCTCGCAATCAGGGGAAAAATAAATAATTATTACAGGTTTCCCCTGAGGCAGGTCCTGTGCCCTGAATAAGGTTCCGTCGGCCCTGACAATCTTAAAGGGTGGTATTCTTAAACCCTGTGAAAACGCCTGCGGTGTTACAAGAAGTAAAAGAATTAACATGATATACTTTTGTCCCCTCATTATGATCCTCCTTCAGTCTTTTAAAAATTCATGAATACAAAAATATCTTAAAGAGTTCATTTAAAAATTCCCCCGAGTGATTATCGTATGTGCCCGAAAGGTTTGAACAATGGTGCAATTTAAGCGTTTATGGATTATCAGGCAACAAAGTGACAAAATGAAAAAAACCGACCTGCACTTTGCTCTAATCATAAGCCCTGAAAGTAACTGGTAATTAAAATTAAATGTTTAAATTGTGTAATAATTGGTGATTACAAACTTACCTTTTCCCGATCTAAATCTGCACCCGATGAAAAAGAAATTATTTTTTTCAGTTTTAGTGTTGATCACTACATGCTTTTTATATTCTCTTAAAGCACAGGTTACTGATGCAGAAAAAACATTACGCACACAGGAAACTGACACATTACAGGGTTGGAAAACCGGTGGAGTGGCAGCTGTTAACCTGTCACAGACCTCTCTTACCAACTGGGCTGCCGGAGGACAGAACTCCGTGGCTGCAAACGGCTTGTTCAGTTTCTTCGCTAACTATACTCATAATAAATCGATCTGGGTCAATAATCTTGATCTCGGATATGGTATACTGAAGCAGGGAAAGGAAGACAAGGCCCGGAAGACAGATGATAAGTTTGAGTTCCTTTCAAAATACGGACAGGAAGCTTTTAAGAGTTTTTATTATGCCATACTGTTTAATTTCCGCACACAAATGGCTCCCGGATATAACTATCCGGATGTTACAAGTAAGATATCTGATTTCATGGCTCCCGGTTATATGGTCTTTGCTCTCGGAATGGATTATAAACCCAATCCTTACTTCAGTGCATTCATAGCTCCTGTTACTTCGAGAATAACATTTGTTAATGATAAAATGCTCTCAGATGCCGGGGCTTTCGGGGTAACACCAGGAAAGAAGTCCCTTAATGAATTCGGAGGATATATAAGGGCTGTTTATTCCAAAAATGACTTTAAATCCGAGTTTCTGAAAAACGTCTCTTTTACAACTAAGATCGATCTGTTCTCCAACTATGCCAATAAACCTCAGAACATTGTTGTCAACTGGGAAACACTGCTGGCATTTAAGGTAAATAAGTTTATATCAGCCAGTATAAATACACAACTGATCTACGACGACAAAATAAAGATACTCAAAGACACCAATGGAAACGGGATTGCTGATCCGGGGGAGTCGTACGGGCCACGTGCACAATTCAAGGAGATTCTTGGTGTAGGCTTCTCTTATAACTTCTGATACAATCCTGATCATTTCCTAAATAATAAATCTTTCAAATTTATGGAACCCGTATTCCGCTCCGGTGGTATAAAAAGGATGATTATATCTCTTATCCCGGGTTTGTCATTAGTATTAACTTCATACCAATCAACCCATGAAACTAGTTGATGAATTTAAAGCCTTTGCTATGAAAGGCAATGTAACCGACATGGCTGTCGGTATAATCA
>JBJKPQ010000095.1:0-10692 GCA_046706305.1 Bacteroidales bacterium | reverse complement strand
ATGTAGCTTAGGGCGCTGGTGACCTTTCCTTTTTGGGCCATAGCTCCCATCGTAATACTTATAGCTGCAATCAGCAGAAAAAACTTTTTCATGATTATAATCTAATTTAATTGTCCTTAAAAATTTTCCAAATTTATAACATTACTAATTAATCATCAAATTCTTTGCCATTTTCCTCATTATTAATATCACTTTCTTCATTAAACTCCCCTTCCAGTCCTTCATTCTCCTCATTTACAAGTACACAGGCTACTGAGGCAATAGTATCATTTTCTTTAAGATTGATCAGTCTTACACCCTGAGTTGCCCTACCCATTACCCTTAGTGCCGATACAGGGCTCCTGAGAAGGTTTCCAAGCTGGGTAATGATCATAAGGTCGTGATTATCTGTTACATCTTTGAGTGCAATTAAAGAACCTGTTTTATCAGTAATATTAATTGTCTTAACTCCTTTCCCTCCCCGGTTAGTGATCCTGTAATCGTCGATATCCGATCTTTTTCCATATCCTTTTTCCGACACTACGAGAATGTTTTTCTCCTGTCCTTCGATTGTAATCATACCAACAACATAATCACTGTCCTCATCCGCAAGTCTTATTCCTCTTACACCTGAGGCAGTCCTTCCCATTGGCCTGACCGAATCCTCGGGAAACCTTATAGCCCTTCCTGACTTGATAGCAAGCATAATATGGTGTTTTCCGTTGGTCATACGTGCTTCAAGAAGTTCATCACCTTCGCGGACCGTTATTGCATTAACTCCATTTATCCTGGGCCTTGAGTAAGCCTCAAGTGATGTTTTCTTGATGATACCCTTGGTAGTACAAAGGACTATATAGTTATTGTTAATATAATCTGAATCATTAAGGTTCTTCACATTAATGAAAGCTCTTACATGGTCATCCCGTTCATTTTTTTTAACTTTTTGCATTGCCCTGCCCTTCGATGTCCTTGATCCTTCAGGTATTGCATAGACCTTAAGCCAGTAACACTTCCCTTTTCTCGTAAAGAAAAGCATTGTATTGTGCATTGTAGCGATATAAAGGTGTTCAATGAAATCTTCATCGCGAGTTGTGCCTCCCCTGGACCCGGTGCCTCCCCTGTTCTGGCGGCGGAATTCAGTAAGCGGAGTCCGTTTGATATATCCCATATGCGAAATGGTTATAACCATCTCATCATCAGCATAGAAATCTTCAGGATTGAATTCCTCCGCATTCGGAATTATCTCAGTCCTTCTTGTATCGCCGTATTTTTCCTTTATCTCAATAAGTTCATCCTTGATAATCTGCATCTGGAGGTTAACATCAGCAAGAACGTTCTTTAGATGTTCGATAAGCTCCATTATCTCTTTATACTCTGCCCTGAGTTTTTCCTGTTCCAGTCCTGTAAGCTGGCGGAGCCTCATCTCAACTATTGCCCGCGATTGTATTTCCGACAGGCCAAAACGCTCCATCAGTTTCTCCCTTGCCATATCGGGAGTCTGTGAAGCCTTGATTATGGCAATTACCTCGTCAATATTATCACTGGCTATTATCAGACCTTCAAGTATATGTGCTCTTTTCTCTGCCTGGTCGAGTTCGTACCTGGTCCTTCTAAGAATGACTTCATGACGGTGATCGACAAAATAGTGAATCAGGTCTTTTGTACTAAGCATCCTCGGACGTCCTTTTACAAGTGCGATGTTATTGACACTGAAGGACGTCTGAAGTGATGAATATTTATAAAGGTTATTGAGAACAACATTTGCACTTGCATCTTTTTTGAGGATTATGACAACTCTCATCCCGTTACGGTCCGATTCATCGTTGATATATGAAATACCCTCAAGCTTTTTCTCATTGATCAGGTCGGCTATTTTCTTGATCATTTCAGCTTTATTGACCATGTAAGGGATTTCTGTTACCACGATACATTCCCTGCCTGAATGAGTAAGTTCAATTTCGGTGCGGGCCCTTACAACAATGCGACCCCTCCCTGTTTCACAGGCATCCTTTATACCCTGTCCTCCGTAAATAATCCCGCCTGTGGGGAAATCCGGACCTTTAACATGTTCGAGGATTTCATCAGTAGTGATGTCGTTATTATCTATATAAGCGATTGTGGCATCAATTATCTCAGCCAGGTTATGAGGCGGCATGTTTGTCGCCATACCTACCGCTATACCGGAAGCACCATTGACAAGCAGGTTAGGAATTCTTGTCGGCAGTACGGTTGGTTCTGTAAGCGAATCATCAAAGTTATTCTGGAAATCAACCGTATCCTTGTCTATATCAGCAAGTGTCTCCTCTGCTATCTTCTTAAGCCTTGCCTCTGTATATCGCATCGCTGCCGGACTGTCACCATCTACGGAACCGAAGTTACCCTGACCATCGATCAGGGGATATCTCAACGACCATTCCTGTGCCATCCTGACCATGGCTTCATAGACTGACGAATCTCCGTGGGGATGAAATTTACCAAGTACCTCCCCTACTATTCTTGCTGATTTTTTATGGGCCCTGTTTGAAAGCACACCAAGTTCCGACATCCCGAAAAGTACACGCCTGTGAACCGGTTTCAGACCATCTCTTACATCAGGTAAAGCACGCGACACAATCACCGACATTGAATAATCAATATACGCTGATTTCATCTCCTCCTCAATGTTTACCTGGACTATTCTCTCTCGCTCTGACATAACAGATTAAATATTAAATATATAACACCTAACTCCACTTAGCGGAATTAGAATTACGAAAATAGACAATATTTGGCTATTTTTGTCCTTTATATGATGTGAATTTTTAACATTCTTTGTTCATAAATGGGCATGAAAATTGTCATATAGTTATTACGCATAATTTACCTTTGAAATTGGAGATATGCGTACTTATGTCTGAGTAAACTGACAATATGTCGTTTTTCAGCTATTTTAAAGATAACAGAAACAACAAAATATGGATTCACAATTTTCACAAAGGGTAAAAGATATTCTCGGATATTCAAAAGAAGAGGCTATAAGGTTGGGTAACAGTCATATAAGTCCTGAACATCTTTTCCTTGGTATACTGAGGGATGGAGAAAGTGCGGCCATTGAGATACTGATCAACCAGGGTGTTGACCTGATGGTTCTTAAAGGATCTCTAGAGAAAAGTATCAGAGTAGAAAGCCCTGTTCCTGTTGCTGATCACGAAGTAATTCCTTTGCTTCGCAGTACCGAACGAATACTCAAGCTGGTTTATCTGGAAGCTAAATCATTAAAAAGCAGTACAATAGACACTGAACATCTTCTTCTTGCAATACTTAAGGATGAAAATGCACTGGTAACAAGGTTCCTGTCGGAGCTTGATGTTGATTATCATTCTGTCAGAAGGATGGTAGAAGCCGAGCTGCCTTCAGCTCAGGCCGATTATCCGCGCGATGAAGATGAAGAGGGCCAGAGTTTTGGAAGTCCTGGAAAGGGACAACCCACACCTTCTTCTGCCAAAACATCATCGGACACACCTGTTCTTGATAATTTTGGCATAGACCTGACAAAAGCAGCAGAAGAAGGACGCCTTGATCCTGTTGTTGGCAGGGAAAGGGAAATAGAAAGACTGGCACAAATATTATCAAGGAGAAAGAAGAATAACCCTGTTCTTATTGGTGAACCGGGTGTAGGAAAATCTGCAATAGCAGAAGGTCTTGCTCTTAGGATTGCAAAAAAGAATGTATCGAGGGTGCTCTTCACCAAGAGAGTAGTGGCACTCGATCTTGCCTCAATAGTAGCCGGAACAAAATACAGGGGGCAGTTTGAAGAAAGAATGAAAGCCATTCTCAACGAACTGTCTAAAAATGATAATATTATCCTGTTTATCGATGAAATACATACAATTGTAGGCGCCGGAGGAGCTACGGGATCGCTCGACGCAGCCAATATGCTGAAACCTGCTCTTGCGCGCGGTGAGATACAGTGCATAGGAGCCACAACCCTCGACGAGTACAGGCAGCACATTGAAAAAGACGGAGCACTCGAAAGAAGATTCCAGAAGGTAATTGTTGAACCTACTTCCATTGAGGAAACAATTAATATCTTAAATAATATCAAGGAAAGATATGAAGAGCATCATAATGTAAATTATACCGATGACGCTATTGAAGCCTGTGTTAAGCTTACAAACAGGTATATATCAGATCGTCATCTTCCCGATAAAGCAATAGATGCACTCGATGAAGCCGGTTCCAGGGTTCATATAACCAACATAGTTGTTCCTGAGAAGATACTGTCTCTTGAAAAACAGCTCGACGATACCAAAAAGGAAAAAATGGCAGCAGTGAAAAACCAGAATTTTGAAAAAGCTGCCAGTTTCAGGGATCGGGAAAAGGACCTTCTTGATGCAATTGAGGAAGAAAAAAAGAAATGGGAAAAAGAACTTTCTGTTAACCGCGAAACGGTAGACGCAGAAAAAGTGGCTGAAGTTGTTGCAATGATGACTGGTGTACCGGTACAGAGGATAGCACAGACTGAGGGAACAAAACTGCTGAAGATGGCTGACGCCCTTAAGGGAAGCGTGATAGGACAGGATGAAGCAATTAAAAAGGTTGTTAAATCGATCCAGAGAAACAGGGCTGGCCTGAAAGACCCCAACAAACCCATAGGTACTTTTATCTTCCTTGGTCCTACAGGTGTGGGTAAGACCCAGCTTGCAAAGGTCCTTGCCAAATTTCTTTTCGATACTACTGATAACCTTGTGAGGATCGATATGAGCGAGTATATGGAGAAATTCTCAGTATCGAGGCTTGTCGGTGCACCTCCGGGATATGTAGGTTATGAAGAAGGAGGACAACTAACCGAAAAAGTGCGAAGAAAACCATACTGTGTTGTTCTCCTCGATGAGATAGAAAAAGCTCACCCCGATGTATTTCATATCCTCCTGCAGGTGCTGGATGAAGGACAGCTGACAGACAGCCTGGGGAGAAGAATCGATTTTAGGAATACAATTGTCATCCTGACATCAAACATTGGAACAAGACAGCTTTCAGAATTCGGGCAGGGAGTCGGATTCAATACAGCAGCTAAAACTGCTACCAGGGAGGAACAGGCTAAAAGCATATTGCAGAAAGCATTGCAGAAGACCTTTGCCCCTGAATTCCTTAACAGGATAGATGACGTTATTATGTTCAACTCTCTTTCCAAAGAAGATATCGAACAGATTATTGACCTCGAACTGAAAGGGTTGTATGAAAGAGTAAGGGCTCTTGGTTACCATGTTAAGATTTCAACAGCTGCCAAGGATTATATTGCCGACAAAGGTTTTGATGCAAACTTCGGAGCAAGACCTCTGAAGAGAGCTATACAGAAGTACCTTGAAGACCCGATGGCAGAAGTTCTTATTAAATCAAACCTCCACGAAGGAGATACCATACAGGTCAGTTTTAATGCCGATAAATCGGAGATTAAGATCAAAATCCAAAAGAAGAAACCTGAGTTGCCTGAGAAATCAGATACACATCCGGAATCTTTCAACTGATAAACATCCTTGTCCTGGCTAAGCAGCCAGGATAAGGAAATATATCAAATTAATTTTACAAGATTAATATTATCCTGATATTTAATACTTTGGTGTTATTATAAGTTTTCAGGTATTCCGTAAAGGTCGAATTCTGTCGATTCGGTAATTCTTATACCATAGAATTTACCCGGACTGAGATTATAATCCGAAGGTATGAGTACTTCCTGGTCGACTTCCGGGCTGTCAAATTCAGTTCGTCCAATACAGAATTCTCCTTCCTTTCTGTCTATAAGCACTTTAAGAACTTTATCGGTGTATTTTCTGTTCAATTCTTCAGATATGCCCTGCTGTATTGTCATAAGCTCGGCTACTCTTTCATTTTTCACTTCTTCCGGAATATCATCGGTGTAATGAGTGTAAGCATATGTACCCTCTTCATGTGAATAAGGAAAAACACCCAGCCTGTCGAACCTGAAGTCTTCAATAAAATCGCGCAGCACCCTGAAATCAGCTTCTGTTTCACCTGGATAACCTGTAATAAGGGTGGTCCTGATAGCAGCAACCGGTAGTTTTGTCCTTATTGACTCGAGCAGTTTCATTGTGTCATGCCTGTTATGCGATCTTTTCATCGATCGAAGCATGTTATCTGCAATATGTTGTATGGGAATGTCAATATACTTGCATACCCGGTTATTATCTTTTATTATATCAAGCAATTCCGCCGGTATATTTGCCGGATAAAGGTAATGAAGGCGAATCCATTCAAAACCGGTTGTATCAGTCAATTGCCTTACAAGTTCCGGCAGGGTTTGTTTCCCGTACAGGTCATAGCCGTAATAGCTGAGGTCCTGGGCAATTAGTATCAGCTCCTTCACCCCTGCCGATTGAAGCTTAGTAGCTTCCTCCATAAGGTCTTCTAAAGGTCTGGATATATATTTCCCTCTAATTGCAGGAATTGCACAGAAAGAACATTTCCTGTCGCATCCTTCAGATATTTTAAGGTAAGCATAATGACCCGGTCCCGTAAGCCTTCTTTCATTAAGCAGATCCTTTCTCACGCCCAGTTTAAGTTCACTTAGGATTTCCGGCATGTTGTTTACTCCAAAGTATTTTGATACCTCGGGGATCTCTGTTTTTAGTTCATCCATATAACGTTCGGATAAACAGCCCATTACGTAAAGATTTTTAATGTTTCCGGATTGTTGTTCCCTTACATATTGCAGTATTGTATCCACACTTTCTTCCCTGGCATCATTGATAAAGCCACAAGTATTAATTATTACTGTGCCTGCCGATCTGTCATCATGGTCGGAAACAACAGAAAATCCTCCTGCGTCAATTTGCCTGAGTAGTTTTTCGGAATCAACTACGTTTTTGGAACACCCAAGAGTTATTATATTAATTTTTTTAGGATCCATTTTTTTAAAGAATCACATTTAATGTGAAATTAATCCCGCAACCATTTTCAATTCCGGATAATAATACCATCTAACGTCTTATAGCATATACCGTATACCGCTTCTTCTAGCTGAACAAAGAGTCAACAAATTCTGCACGGTTAAATACAAGAAGGTCCTCCAGCTTTTCTCCAACTCCGATGTATTTAACCGGTATCCTGAACTGGTCTGAGATGCCGATAACCACACCTCCCTTGGCTGTACCGTCTAGTTTTGTGATTGCCATGGCTGTGACACTGGTAGCGGCAGTGAATTGTTTTGCCTGTTCAAAGGCATTCTGTCCGGTTGAACCATCAAGAACAAGAAGTACCTCATGAGGTGCATCAGGAATTACTTTTTCCATCACTCTCTTTATTTTTGAGAGTTCCGACATCAGGTTGATTTTGTTATGAAGCCTTCCGGCAGTATCGATAATGACAACATCAGCATCGGAGGATACAGCCGATTTGAGTGTGTCAAAGGCTACAGATGCCGGATCTGATCCCATCTGTTGTTTTACAACATCTACTCCTACCCTGTCGGCCCATATCTGAAGCTGTTCTATTGCTGCCGCGCGGAAAGTGTCAGCAGCCCCGACAAGGACTTTTCTACCCGCAGCTTTGAACTGGTGAGCCAGTTTGGCTATTGTAGTCGTTTTGCCGGCACCATTGACACCGACTACCATAATGACATATGGTTTATGATTGAGAGGAGTTGTAAAATCAGAACCTGAATCTTCCTTGTTATTTTCAAGCAGTGCTACAATTTCTTCTTTAAGTATCTCGTTTAATTCGCTTGTATTTAGATATTTATCTTTAGCAACCCTATTCTCTATCCTTTCTATAATATTTAGAGTTGTTGTTACTCCCACATCGGATGAGACGAGTACTTCTTCAAGTTTATCAAGGACTTCATCATCAACCTTTGATTTACCTACTACAGCCCTTGAAAGTTTATGAAAAACACTTTCTTTTGTCTTCTCAAGTCCTTTATTCAGGCTTTCTTTCTTTTCTTTTCCAAGGAATCCAAGTAATGCCATCCGATAATCCAAATTATAAAATGCAAATATAAAAAAAGCTCCCTTCCGGTAAGAAGAAAGCTTTGAATATCTTATAAATCATAAGTGATGTTACTTCTTTGAGAAGAAGTCTTTTATATGATCATTATTAACGATCTCTTCTTTAAACAAATAAGCCCCGGTCTTGTCTGATTTTGTCATCTTTATGCATTTTGTAAATGCTTTTCCGGTTCCTGTCTTAAGTGTTGCAACAACTTTCTTTGCCATGGTTCGAAAATTTACTTGATTTCTCTGTGAATTGTATGTTTCTTAAGAATGGGATTATATTTCCTTCTTTCAAGACGGTCAGGTGTGTTTTTCCTGTTCTTGGTGGTAATATATCTTGAAGTTCCCGGTAATCCGGTTTCCTTATGTTCAGTGCATTCAAGAATTACCTGTATTCTGTTACCTTTAGCCTTCTTTGCCATTATCTATACTTTTAGTAGTTCAAAATGTAACCTTTTTCCTTTGCTTCCTTCAAAACTGTGGTAAGTCCTTTCTTGTTGATAAGCCTGATACCTGCTGCAGATAATTTAAGTGATATCCATCTGTCTTCTTCAGCAAGGTAATATTTCTTTTCAAAAAGATTAGGATAAAATTTTCTTTTGGTCCTTCTTTTGGAGTGTGAAACGTTGTTTCCGACCATCGCCTTTTTCCCTGTAACCTGACAAATCTTTGACATTGATTCTAGTTTTACTTCTTTTACTAACGTTTGTCCTTTAAAAACGAAGCGCAAAATACGTGATTTTTATCTGATTAACCAAATAAATGAATGACTTTTTTTTATCACAAAACAGGACCTGTTGGATACATGGACCTAATTGTCTTATTTTAATGTGATTAAATATCAAAACAAACCTTGTTATGAAATTGTAGTTCCGGCTGATCTTACTGCAACCAGGAGACCTGGCAGCGTTTAAACCACTTTTAGAATTTCCCGGCGTAAAAGATCCAGGGCGGCAAGTGCAGACCGTGTTATATTATTTTGCCTGTCGTTTCCAAACCTGTGCTGTACCGCAACTGTGTTTTTCCCGGATGCAACAGCTATCCATACAGTACCAACCGGTTTATCTTGAGTTCCCCCGTCAGGACCGGCTATTCCGGATGTAGCAACAGAAAAATCAGAATGAAACTGACCCCGTGCCCCTTCTGCCATTGCCCTTACAACTTCTTCACTTACAGCACCTTTTTCCTCTATTAATGAATCCGGTACGAAAAGTATTTCCTGTTTTGCAGTATTGGCATATGCAATAACAGATCCTTTGTAATAAGCTGAACTCCCGGGAACAGAAGTAATCAGGTGAGCTATTTCTCCTCCTGTACAACTCTCGGCTGTACTAACAGTCATATGATTCTCAGCCAGCAGACTTCCGATAGCCTTTTCAAGAGGTTCTTCCTCTTCAGCATATATGTACTGTGGAATAATATCAAATAGTTTTTTAGTGTGTTTTTCCACTAAGTCTTCGAGATACCCGCGATCAGTTCCTGTAGCTGTAAGCCTTAGTTTTATTATTCCGGATGATGGCAGGTATGCGAGTCTTATCTCAGGTGGAAGCTCCGATTCAAAACCGCTTAGCATTTCTGCAAGCCTTGCTTCAAATGAGCCATAAGTCATTATATTTTTGTGAATAATGACCTGTGATGTAAAGCGTTTCTTTAGTTCCGGAATAACACGTTCAGACATAAGGTATTTCATCTCATAAGGAACTCCGGGCATTGAAATAAATACAGTCCCATCTTTTTCAAACCACATCCCCGGCGCGGTACCTCTTTCATTTTTCAGTATCGTGCATTTCTCCGGAACCTCTGCCTGCCGTCGGTTATTATCATTCATTATGAAATTTCTTTTTTTAAGCATTTCAGTTATTTGCTTCAAAACTTCTTCATTTGTAACAAGTTTTGTCTTGAAAAACTCGCAGAGTGTTGGTTTGGTTATATCATCGCTTGTGGGTCCCAGGCCACCGGTAATGGCAACAACATCTGTTTTGCCTGTTACTTCACCAAGGGTAGTGAGTATATCTTCTCTCCTGTCGTGTATTGAAATTATCCTTGAAACATCAAATCCCGCTCTGCTGAGTTCTGCACCTATCCACGCTGAATTTGTATCTATTGTCTGTCCTATTAAAAGTTCATCACCTATTGTAATAATTGTTGCTTTCATTTATTTCTTGTTTAATAAAGAATACAAAAATATATTTTGTATGTTCATCCGGCAATATAATTTACAGAAATGAATATCGCAGAAAAAACCGAGGCAGCAGTAAATTTTGTAAAATCAGGTTTGTCTGAGTATGACAGCAGTCACGACTGGTGGCATATAGAGAGAGTAAGAAATCTGTCGAGATATATTAATAAAAGGGAAAACTCAGTTGATCCTTTCATGCTTGATATTGCCGCCATCCTTCATGATACCGCTGATTCAAAATTTAACAGGGATAATATGCAGGACAGGTATGCTGCTGTAGGAAACTTCATGTTTGAAAATGAGATGGAAGATATCAGGGATGATATAATTGAAGTTATAAAAAACGTCTCCTTCAGCAGCAGGTATAAATCGGGCAACTATAATCATCCGGTACTGACGATACTACAGGATGCAGACAAGCTTGATGCTATTGGTGCCATCGGGATAGCAAGAGCCTTTAATTATGGTGGCTTCAGGAATAACCCTATTTATATGCCCGCTGAAATAAATGCAGGACAGGGTCGTTCGACTATAGGCCATTTCTAT
>JBJKPQ010000094.1:0-30438 GCA_046706305.1 Bacteroidales bacterium | reverse complement strand
GCCCAGAAGGGCGGTATGTCCGTAACCATACCTTTTAAAGATATAATCGGTCACTTCATCCCTTTCATTCCATGAATAGTCGATATCAAAATCAGGCGGGCTGCTCCGGCTGGGATTTATGAATCTTTCAAAGTAAAGGTTGAGATCTATAGGATCAACGTTTGTGATTTTCAGACAGTAAGCAACAACAGAATTTGCCCCGCTTCCACGACCGACATGGTAAAATCCCCTCGACATTGAATATCTTACTATATCCCATGTTATAAGAAAATATGCTGAGAATCCCAGTTTGTCTATTATTTCCAGTTCATGTTTTATTCTTTCTCTTGCCGTTTTATTATTGCTGCTATACCTGTATTTCATTCCGTCCCAGGCAAGTTTTTCCAGAAGAAGCCTGTCGTCGTACCTGCTGGCAGAAAAGATCCTTTTATTTTTCTGACTTTTAAGGTCGAACTGCAACTCACAATCTTTGAGTAATTTTTTTGTATTCTCCGTTATAATCCGGTTGTCCTCAAATATTTTCTCCAGTTCCCCCGCCTTTCTGAAAAACTCGTCATCACCGGCACATTGCGATGGTTTAAGGTGACTCAGGAGTATGTTGTTATCAACTGCTCTGAGATTAAGGTGAATAGGGATATCTTCTGTGGTTGCAAAAGTTACGGGTTGAAGTATCACCATTGTATTACGGTCGTATGAGGCATCAAGTGTAAGCAGCCTGCCGGCATCACGTGGCCTGATGCCCGTACGCTCATTATCAAAGAGTTTTCTTGATGGTCTCTTTTCCATTGAATAAATGATATATGCTTCAGCGAACCGGGGAGCGGGGAAAGGTATTGAGCCGCCGCTGAAATTTATCTCCGAAAGAAATTCATTTAGTTCCTTAAAGCCTCTGTTGTTTCTTGCAATACCGATATACTGAAATTCATTTCCATTGCGGAACTCGATACCGGCGACAGGCCTGATATTGCTTCTGAAACATTCACCTGCAAATTCAGGAACAGCTGTTGAATTATTGATGTCGGTCAGAACAATGGTTTCATGACCATATTTAACAGCTTCTTTTACAAGTTGTTCAACGGTCATTGTGCCGTACCTCAGACTATAATATGAATGACAATTCAGATACATGTTTTATCGGTATTACGGTATTACGGTGCAACGGTATTACGGTGCAACGGTGCAACGGTCAATGGTCGTGCAGTCGTGTCGAAGCGCAGCATAGCCCCAAACCGAAGCGTCTGGGCAGTCATGCGGTCTCTTAGTCTTTCTATCCCTATGTCCTACGCCCTGCGTCCTGTGCCTTACCTTTCACCTCCAGTAACCGTGTTTCAATCGTTCCTCCATCATATTTTTCTCTTTCAGAGCATTTTCAAGCTGTTTTAAGGCCTTTTCCTCCCTTTCATCGACAGTCATTACACCAGAGGCTCTTCGTACAGCATCCCGTCCGTAACGCTTTCTGATCCTGTCCATTGCCAGGTACAGGTTCACTTTTTCCGGAGTATCCTCGAACATATCCAGTTGCTGTACCCCGCCCACAAGGTAACTGAACCTTACGCCGATAAGCCTGATAAGCATACGTCGCTGGTACAACCGGCAGAATAATTCTTTTGCAACGTCTGCCAGTACATGATCGAATGAGGTATATGGTATTCGTTTCTGAAGGGTATGTGTATCGAAGTTGGAGTATCTTATCTTCACTGTGACACATGATGTGAGTTTTTCCTGTTTTCTTAGTTCGAAAGCGATCTTTTCCACCATGCTTACAAGCAACTGATTAAGCCTTGTCATATCGGTGGTGTCTTTATCAAAGGTGTGTTCAGTGCTTATTGATTTCTGTTCAGAATAGCTGATGACAGGGGTATTGTCGATGCCGTTGGCTCTTTTCCATATCTCTGTACCGTTTTTGCCCATCACTTTTTCAAGCATCTCGGCAGGAATGTTCCTGAGAGTGAATATTGTTGCTATACCCATAGAGCGGAGTACCTGGTATGTCTTCTGTCCAATCATAGGGATTTTCCTTATCGACAGCGGATCGAGGAAGGGGAGTATAATGTTTTTCTGTACCTCTATTTCACCGTTCGGCTTTGCTTCTCCCGTTGCTATCTTGGAAACTGTCTTGTTGACAGACAGACCGGCAGATATGGGTAAGCCCGTTTCTTTAATTATAAGGTTTCTCAACTCGTGGGACCATTTATAGTTTCCGTAGAAACGGTCCATACCTGTAAGATCTATATAGTGTTCATCAACCGATGCTTTTTCGTATAAGGGGGCTTTTTCAGCTATTATCCCGGTTACCATATTTGAGTAGTTGCTGTAAAGTTCCATGTCGCCACGTATCACAACGGCATCAGGACACATATTGCGTGCAAGTTTCATCGGCATTGCAGAACTTACTCCGTACCTGCGTGCTTCGTAACTGCAGCTCGAAACCACTCCACGATCCGACATTCCACCGATAATAACAGGCCTGCCTTTGAGCCTGTTGTCCCTCAGTCGCTCAACCGATACAAAGAAGGTATCGAGATCGAGATGGAGAATAGAACGGTCGGTGTTGGCTGATAGTATCATGCTGCAGAGTGTTAAGTACTCTAAGTACTTTAAACTTTTCTTGCTTTTCCTTGCTTATATAACAAATAAGTTTTATTTTTGATTAAAAATTAATCAAATCTATGATTACAATATAATCATTTTTATTATGTACTTTGCTTCTAACATAAAATTTTTACGAAAAAGAAGGGGCAGAACACAGGATGATGTGGCTTTTGCCCTGAATCTCAAGCGTTCAACGCTTAGCGGATATGAAAATGGAGTTGCACAACCCGGTATAGATATCCTGATAAGGTTTTCAGGGTACTTCAACATTTCAATCGATACGATGCTTAAGCTGGATATCCATAAGCTTTCGGAGAGCCAGCTTGGGGAGCTTGAAAGGGGGTATGATGCGTATATTAAGGGTAGTAATCTGCGTGTACTCACAACGACAGTTGACCCGGGGAACAGGGAAAACATAGAGCTTGTACCTGAGAAGGCAAAAGCAGGTTATGCAACAGGTTATGCTGATCCGGAATATATAGGAGAGCTTCCTGTATTCTCTCTGCCTTTCCTGTCGGATAAGAAGAAATACAGAACCTTTCAGCTTAAAGGAGATTCCATGCTGCCCATACCCGACGGTTCATGGGTAACAGGAGAATATTTACAGGACTGGCGTGAGATGATAAGTGGAAAAGCCTACGTTGTTTTCACACTTGACGACGGGATCGTTTTCAAGATTGTTGAGAATAATTTGCTGTCTGAAGGAAAACTGATCCTGTATTCACTGAACCCGATTTATGAGCCTTATGAGGTTCATGTCAATGAAGTTAAGGAAATATGGAAATTTGTTAATTATATAAGCAGTGAACTGCCCGACCCGGTGCTTCCTGAGAAGCAGCTTATGCAGGCAGTTGCCGGAATGAAATATGATCTTGAGAGAATCAAGGCAAGGTTTGGTAATGATATCTCCGATATAAGCGAGGAGAAGCAATTCTGATGCCCTGAAAGGAAATAACGGATTTTAGTCAGTTGCCTGTTCGCTAGTCCAGGTTCCATTTTCAAAGCTGACAGGTATCTTAGCCATTCCAGCCAGATCCTCATACTTGAGCATCAGGTGAGGTAGTTTTTCTAAACAGCTCATATCGTGTGGCTTATTTATAGATTCCGATGTCATTATTATAAATATACCCGGATCAACAAATTTTCTTAAGGCTGGCGATTCACATATGACAGGCGTTTTATTATCGGTTTTTTCCATTATTTTTTTGAAGGCAATAAGAAGAAATTCATCATGAACTTTGGCGTAATATACCTTTGATGCACCCGCACGAAGCATCCTGTTAGTGTCTTTTATACCTTCGAATCCGGTCTCTTCATAAATGGCATAGCCTTCACCTTCCTCAAGCAATACCAGTCCGGGTGTTGTTTCATGGAAATGAGGCGTTATTTTCACAGCAATAATGTTTTTCTTATTGAACTGTTCAAGGATCCTGCATATTATAGTAGTCTTACCGGCATTGGTACCTCTGCCTGCTACAAGCAGTAGATTGGATATCTTCATTTGTCCATTTTATAATTAAAAAACTCTGTGATTACCTGTTGGTCTCCGGATTTGTCCGGCGCAAGTAAATACATAATATTTACGCCGAAGCCTCCTTTACAATTATCCCGGAGGTTCAGGGAAGACAGGTATTCACAGAGTATCAGAAAAGATCATAAAGAGATTCTTACTCTTCTTTTGTAAGTGCAATTATGTCATTAACAATCTTTTGATAATCTGCCTCTGGTATCTTGCCTGTATAAATAGCACGGCAAATCCTGTGTTTGTCGAGGATGACCACTGTATAATTGTCTTTTGGCAAACCCCACTCTTTCTGAAGTGTGGCTTTATAATCGAATAATATAGTGGTATCGTATTTTTTGGCTTTGTTTCCTGCGATCATCCTGATAAGGAAATCAGGTTTCCATGTTGATTTGCAATCGACAATTCCGAAACCCTTGAAAAGATCCTTACTGAGTGTCTTGTCAACATCTGTAGCTTTTTTCACAGCATCGTTAAAGGCATCGTTTAGATCCGATTCGTCAGGATCAACATAATTGATCTGCAGAACTTTTCCCGGCCATGATTCCAGGGTAAATTCCTTTTTGTCTGCATCTGTGAATGTCCAGTCTGGTGCTTTCATTCCCACTTCAAGCTTTTTTTCTGATTGTCCCTGCGCAGATAACAGAGCCAGTGTGCAAATGAAAAGGGTGAAGGTCAGTTTTTTCATATCGGTGGTTTTTGATTCATCCGAAATATAGGAATTTTTTATCATAAATTTATTTCTGTTGTTTTTATCATTATTCCGGTCAACAATATTACTTTTGCGGTCTAATTTATTTATATGCAGTTGATAAGAAACATAGCGATCATAGCACATGTCGATCATGGGAAGACTACACTGGTTGACCGTATTATACAGGAATGCAAGGTACTTGACCAGAGAAAGGATGCAGGCGAACTGATTCTTGACAATAATGATCTTGAAAGGGAGAGAGGAATAACGATAATTTCGAAGAATGTCTCCGTGAACTATAACGGAGTCAAAATTAATATTATAGATACGCCGGGCCATGCTGATTTCGGTGGTGAGGTTGAGAGAGTTTTAAAAATGGCCGACGGTGTCCTGTTGCTCGTTGATGCACTTGAAGGCCCGATGCCTCAGACAAGGTTTGTACTTGGCAAAGCCATTTCACTGGGGCTAAAACCAATAGTAGTGGTTAACAAGGTTGATAAAGAAAACTGCAGACCTGATGAGGTTCAGCAGGATATCTTTGAACTTATGTACAACCTTGATGCCTCTGATGATCAGCTTGATTTTGAGACTGTTTTCGGATCATCAAAACAGGGATGGATGGGACCTGACTGGAAAACACCTTCGACAGATATTCGTTACCTTCTTGATGTTATACTGAAGGTAATACCTGAACCAGCTTATATTGAGGGAACTGCACAAATGCAGGTTGCTTCACTCGATTATTCCAGCTATGTGGGAAGGATAGCTATCGGTCGTGTATTCAGAGGCGATATCATGGCAGGAGAAGATTATACTCTCTGTAAAAGAGACGGACATTCGAAAAAAGTGAGGGTAAAGGAATTATATGTGTTTGAAGGTCTTGGACGTGTAAAGACTGAGAAGGTAAGGTGCGGTGATCTTTGTGCTGTAATCGGCCTGGAGGATTTTGAGATAGGAGATACCCTTGCTGACCTGCTCCAACCTGAGGCACTGAAGAGGATAGAGGTGGATGAACCAACAATGAGTATGATCTTTACGATCAATAATTCACCCTTGTTTGGAAAGGAAGGTAAGTTTGTAACCTCACGGCATCTTCGTACCAGGTTGATAAGAGAGACCGAAAAGAACCTCGCTCTCAGGGTGGAGGAAACAAAATCTGAAGATACTTTCAATGTTTTTGGTCGCGGCATCCTGCATCTTTCTATTCTTATCGAGACTATGCGCCGGGAGGGCTATGAATTTCAGGTAGGTAAACCAAAGGTTATAATAAAGGACGTAAACGGAATTAAATCAGAGCCATATGAAATTTTAACAATAGATGTACCGGCCGATATTTCCGGTAAGGCTATTGAACTTGCTACCCAGAGGAAAGGTGAAATGACAGTTATCGAACCCAGGGGCGATTTGGTACATCTTGAATTTGATATTCCCTCACGTGGCATCATCGGATTAAGAAATATTATGCTTACCGCAACCTCAGGCGAGGCTGTGATGCATCACAGGTTCAGGGCTTATGACAGGTACAAGGGTGATGAACTTATTCCAAAACAGAACGGATCGCTAATTTCTCTGGAGGAAGGTATGGCAACCGGGTATGCTCTTGACAGGCTTCAGGACAGGGGAAGGTTTTACATTGATCCGGGCGATTATGTTTACAGAGGCCAGGTAATTGGTGAGTATACCAGACCAGGCGACCTAGAGGTTAATGTGGTAAAAGGTAAGAAACTGACAAACATGAGGGCATCCGGATCTGATGAAGGTCTTAAAATAGCACCTAAGATTCAATTTTCGCTTGAAGAGTCAATGGAACAGATAAAAGATGATGAATATCTTGAAATAACACCATTGAACCTAAGGATGAGAAAAATTCCGGGCTATAAATTTTCATGATGATCAGAAAAGGATACTCTGGATTATGTATCCATAACTGGTAACCATATATTTGTACATTTCATTGTACCAGACTCCCTGCACTGTGCCATACATCCATGACGGTTTTGTATAGGCAGTCCAGTTTTCTCCATAGTCGTAGGATATAAACACAGCATTATAGCTCTGCATGCCTGCAAATACTATATGGCCTTCATTAATAAATGAATAACAGGCATCGGGAAATGATCTTAAAAGAATATGTTTCGTCGGATCATTTATATCAGCAACCGGGCATTTATATACTCCCAGAGATTCAAATGTAGTTCCGTTGTAGGTAAAAGGATCTGAACCATCAGATCCCCAGTACAGGTAACCATTTCGCTCGTAAACGCCCAGAGCCCTCATCCTTTGCCAGTTTCTGGTTTCCCCTGTTAACAGGTCATTTACTGTCCATGTATCTGAACCGCTGTTATAAACACATTTCATGAAATGCATTTCATACCCGTCATCACCTGTACAGGCATAAAAATTACCGTCATAGCCGACATTGACTGCATGTATATGCCTTGCTATAAGTGGATTTGCAGGATCACCCAGGAGTGTGCCTCCTGTTCCTCCCATTGCCGTACCATCATCAGTGTATTTGGGATTCTGGCCAAATGTGTAGAATACCTTCCAGGTTATTCCATCTAAGGTGTAATAAAGATTAACAGGAGATGCACCCATTGAATTATTAGTATAGTTGCCCATAACAACTACACCGTTATATTCGGCATATCCACCCATAAAATTGAAATATCCACCTGGATATAACGGGTTATCAGGTGTATGGTAAACATAAGGACTGCCATCCTTATCCAATACTATACATGGATGGATTGTACCGAGATTATCTGTCGAATAATATGCCCTGCTTCCACAAAAGAGCACTATGTTTCCGTTAGGCAGTATACGTGCTTTATTATCTTCATTGAAAAGACCATTTACTTTTACTCCGGTATTGTATGAATTACCGTTGTCGCTGCTGTACCTGACATAGCAGTTACTTCCACTGCATGTATATATCACTTTCTTATTATCCACCGAGTGCAGAAGAAGTCCACCTGAAGGGTCGGTGAAAGTAACATCGGTGTTTAAAAGTGTTGTGAAACTTCGTTGTATACCGTATGCTGTCCCTGTGCTGTTGGTTGCCCACGAACGTAAATAGTATGTTGTCTCGGGGTCAAGTCCGGAAATATTGCTTATAAAACTACCGGTTCCTGACCCGTCTGTTGTGAAATGGTCATTAATTGTAGGAGAAGATGATGTGGACCAGCAAACACCACGAGCGGTAACTGCTGATCCTCCGTCATCAGTTATATTGCCCCCCGAGACTGCTGCCGTGGAAGTGACTCCTGTAACCAGGTTAGTCGAAACTGAAGGAACGGAAAGAGGAAGTGTAGTAAAAGCTATTTCATTTCCATAACCGGTACCCATTGAATTTGTGGCATATGCTCTTAAATAGTATTGTGCTCCTGGTGTTAATCCTGTGGCACTGCTTATAAATGTTCCGGATGTTGATCCATCGTTTGTATGAGATCCTGAAACAGTTGGATTATGTGAGGTACTCCAGCATATACCACTTACCGATATGGCCAGGCCTCCGTTTGAATTAACAGTCCCACCCGAAACAGAACTTACCCTGGTGATTGCTGATGCTGCAGTTGTAGATATCGAAGGTACATCTGTTAAAGTTGTAAAAACAAGATCACTGCCATAAGCAGTTCCGGCACTGTTAACGGCAAAAGCTCTTACATGGTAGATTACACCCGGGTATAAGCCCGTGACGGTTCCTGTAAAGGAGCCTGTACCACTACCCAGGGATATTTTTTGCCCCGATGTTGTGGGAGATGGCGATGTTGACCAGCAAAGTCCCCTTTCCGTGATATTGCCGCCACCATCATCAGTTATATCACCACCAGAAGAAGCCGATGTAGTTGTTACTGAAGTTATTGCTGAAGTGGTAATAGTTGCAAGAAGTATTGGATCTGTTGTAAATATTACTTCACTCCCGTATGCAGTACCTGCACTGTTTGTCGCATAAGCCCTGAGATAATACTGTGTTCCCGGAGTAAGACCGGCAAGACTGCTTGTGAAACTACCCATTGAAGAACCGTCATTTGTATGGCTGCCAGAAGCTACAGGATTGTGAGAAGTACTCCAGCAAACACCACTTGCCGTTATTGTTGCTCCCCCGTTAGAAGTTATATTGCCTCCAGATGTGGCTGTAGTTCTTGTAACTCCTGTTACCGCAGCGGTTGATATTGCAGGTAACTCGGCCAGGGTAGTGAATGTCCGGTCAGTGCCATATGCTGTTCCCATGCTGTTGGTTGCGTAAGCACGTACATGGTATGCAGTGGCAGGTGAGAGACCAGTGATATTACTTGTATATGTACCTGTACCCGTGCCATTAGTTGTGATGTTGTCATTTATTGTTGGCGAAGCTGATAATGACCAGCAAATACCCCTGGATGTAACAGCAAGACCCCCGTCATCAGAAACATTCCCTCCTGAAGCTGCAGAGGCAGAAGTGATAGAACTTAGAGTGGTGGTAGCAACTGAGGCAAGACTCAGAGGATCTGTGGTGAATGTTATTTCACCACCATAGGATGTACCAACACTGTTTGTCGCAAATGCTCTTGCATAATACACTGTACCCGGAGTAAGACCTGATAATGAACTCGAGAAAGTGCCGCCTGAGGAGCCATCTGAAGTATGTTGTCCGGATACTGAAGGATTATGTGATGTGCCGTAACAGATACCACTGGAAGTGATAGCCGATCCCCCGTTTGATAATATATTACCGCCAGTTGAAGCTGTTGTTCTTGTAATGCTCCATGCTTCCATAGTGGTAAGCGCAGGTAGTACTGCTGGAGTGGTGAAGTTCAGATCATTACCATAGGAGGTACCTGCACTGTTTGTTGCATATGCTCTTACATGGTAGGTTGTACCTGGTGTTAATCCAGTCATATTAGCTGAAAAGCTGCCTGTACCTGTTCCGTTACCTGTACTCTGATCGGATAAGTCGGGGTAGGAGGAGGTGGACCAGCATATTCCACGTCCTGTAATACTGCCACCACCATCATCCGTAATATTACCACCGGAAACCGCACTTGTCGATGTAACAGATGTAATTGCTGAAGTTGTTAAGGTTGCCGGCAATACAGGATCTGTTGTGAATGATACCTCATCCCCATAACCTGTACCTGCACTGTTTGTTGCATATGCCCTGAGGTAATAATGTGTTCCCGGTGTTAATCCCGAAAATTGACTTGCAAAGGTTCCTGAAGTTGTTCCGTCGCTTGTATGTGAACCAGAGACTGTCGGATTGTGTGATGTTCCCCAGCATACACCGCTGGATGTTATTGAAGCGCCACCATTGGACGAGATACTGCCACCCGATGTGGCAGTTGTCCTTGTAACATCTGTAACATCAACTGTTAATAAACCAGGAAGTGCCACCGGAGTTGTAAAAACACGTTCATTTCCGTAAGATGTACCCAGGCTGTTAACAGCATAGGCTCTTACATGGTAAGTTGTAACAGGATCCAGACCTGTGAGGTAGCTTGTGAAGTTACCTGTACCGGATCCATCTGATGTCAGATCATCGTTTGTTGTCGGAGCTGAAGATGTCGACCAGCAGATACCCCTTGCAGACACTGCTGTTCCGCCGTTATCTGAAATACTCCCTCCCGAGGTGGCTGTATATGGTGTGACTGATGATATTGTATTTGTTGAAATTGTTGCAAGTGTAAGCGGTTCTGTTGTGAAGGTTATTTCATTGCCGTACGCAGTACCAGCAGTATTTATGGCATAGGCCCTTGCATAATAAACTGTACCTGGTGTCAGCCCCGATAGTGTACTTGAAAAAATACCTGTCCCTGTTCCATCTGATGTATGTTGTCCTGAAGTCACAGGGTTATGGGTTGTTCCATAACAGATTCCACTTGCTGAGACAGTTGACCCTCCGTTGTCTGTTATATTTCCTCCTGTAACAGCCGTCGTTCTTGTTACTCCGGACGCATTAGTTGTAAGTATTGTTGGGACAACTGCAGGAGTTGAGAAATCAAGTTCGTTACCAAATGCCGTACCGGCGCTGTTTATTGCATATGATCTCACATAGTAATGTGTCCCCGGCTGTAGTCCGGTGATATTGCCCTGGAAGCTTCCTGTTCCTGTTCCGCAACTGAGACTGATATCAGACAAGGTAGGGGAAGCTGATGTTGACCAGCATATACCACGGTCTGTTATTGTGCCCCCGCCGTTGTCAGTTATATTGCCACCGGAAACTGCTCCTGTGGGTGTGACCGATGCAGGGGGAGTTGTTGACAGAGACGGTACTATGACAGGATCGGTGGTAAATGTCTGTTCATTACCATAAGCAGTACCATCGGTGTTTGTAGCATAGGCTCTCAGGTAATATGTTGTACCTGGTGTAAGTCCTGAAATTATGCTTGCGAAAGTGCCTGCCGTTGAACCGTCTGTTGTATGATTCCCTGATGCAAGGGGGTAATGGGACTCACCCCAGCATACACCACTCGCTTCAATAGTTGCACCGCCGTCAGATATGATTGTACCCCCTGAGATGGCTGTTGTACGTGTAATGCCTGTTATATCTGCAGTGGAAAGTGATGGAAGAGCAACAGGTGTCTTAAAAATAATTTCATTGCCGTAGGATGTTCCTTTGATATTGACAGCGTATGCCCTGATATAATATGTTTTACCTGGCTGCAGACCAGTAAGGAAACTCTGGAACAGCCCTGTTCCTTTTCCATCTGTTGTTTTTTCACCGGTTGTGTCTGGCAAAGGTGACTCAGACCAGCAGATACCTCTCATAATCACCTCTGTACCACCATTTTCAATAATATTACCGCCCGAAAGTGCAGTTGATGTGGTTATCTCGGTTACAGGAATAGTTGTCACAGTTGCCTTAACCAGCGGATCTGTTGAAAATGATATTTCGTTACCATAGCCAGTACCAATATTATTAACAGCATAAGCTCTCACGAAGTAGGCTGTCCCGGGTAAAAGATTCTTCAGACTGATAAAATAGTTACCGGTAAGGATACTATCAGCAGCATGTGATCCTGAAATTGTCGGATCTGGTGCAGTGCCCCAGCATATTCCTCTTGATAAAATAACTGATCCCCCGTCTTCTGAGACTTCCCCTCCTGATACAGCACTTGTATAGGAAACAGAAGTTGCTGATGCAGTTGATAAAACCGGTACGGTAACCGGCAGGGTACTAAATGAAACTTCATTTCCATAGCCTGTTCCAAAACCGTTTGTAGCATACGCTCTTATATAATATATCCTGCCTGGTTCCAAACCTGAAAGTGTCGCTACAAAGCCGGCAGTGTTCAGGTCATCCGAAGTATGTGTATCTTCTGTAGTAGGGTATGGATTTTTACTCCAGCATATTCCTCTTTCAGTAACCCGTAGTCCTCCATCAGATATAATTTTTCCACCGCTTACTGCGACTGTATATTTAATTCCACTGACAGGGCTGGTGGTTAAAAGAGGTATTGCAGATGTCGTTGTAAAAGTTATATCTTTACCGTAACCCGTTCCTGCTGAATTGGTTGCAAAAGTTCTTGCATGGTAGGTGGTTCCAGGCAATAATCCATTAAGGTTGCACCTGAATGAACTCGTTCCTGAGCCTGTAATAATGTTACCATCGCTTTTATCAGGGTTCTCTGATAATCCCCAGCATAAGCCGAAATCTGAAATTGAGGCTCCTCCGTCGTCAAATATTAATCCATCTACAGAAGCGGAAGTAGATGTGACGTATTTTGGATTAAGAGTTTGTACTACAGGGGTATAGGTACTGTCTTTTCCATAAATGCAACGTACTGACAAACCTTCATTGAGAAAGTAGTTGTCACTTTCTTTCAGATAATCCGCGATGGAGGAAATATACCATCCCGGTTATCCCTGCTGCCATTTGGATCTGGTTGTGGAGCTCCAGAAATATGCATAATGGGTAAGCTCATTGAAGCCATAAATGTTTCGTAAACCTCCGGGTAAAACGGAAAGCCCGCTCTCATTTGTCGACCTGTCATTATTTGGAGCCCAATTCCCCGAACCGGTTTCCTTAATCTTTTTGCCGGCTATCCCTGAGCCTCCCATGTTTTTTACCAGTAACATCCAGTCCTTGTCATCCGGGATTCTCCAGCCGGGGGGACAAAGATTTCCCGAATTTACTGCATACCAGTTATATAATGCTCCATACGAATTTTTAAATGATTCAGGACTGTTTTTGTACCAGGAATAGGCACCGGTGAAGTAATTATTCCACATATTATTATCGGCTCCGGGACTACTGATGTATTTTCCATCTGAATACCTGGTCGTCCTGAGATTTTCTGCCATCCAGACCTGTGATCCTATAACTACCACAGGGTAATTATTGGAATCTGCATCAGAACATGCTAAAAACCTGAATTCAATTGTTTTGCTTTCGTACGGAACATCCGTTACAATAGTAGAAAATATTCCTGCCCGTCCTGTAAATTTGAGCCTGTCACCGTTAGTATAGGCCATATTTACAATAGATGAGTTATCGGAAATATATTTGTTTGCTGATTCAGTCGATTCCACAAAATTTTCACCGCCGATTCTTTCAATTTTTGCTGCTGATGATGTATTGCTGATAACAATGAATCGAGAGGAAAACCTGAAATACTTACCGGAGATAACAAGAAAATGCATTCCATTTTTCAGGCCGGATATCCTGAATTCCTGTGGATATGTATCAAGGTATGAGGAGGTTTGAGCCTCAGTCCTGCCGGCAGGATCGCATACAGTCAGAATGGCGTTACCCGAAAAAAACGGGTAAATATGAGCTATTGTGAAACCTTTAGTTGCAGGATTGGGATATATCCTGATGACTTTATTCAGGTTGTCTTCCGAAGTAATTCCTGCTGTACCTACAAGTCTTAGCGATTGATCACGGCTTAGTGTCAGAGATGTTCTTTTAGTCAGGTTCTCAACCAATACAGAAGAAATGGATGAAGCATCACCCGAACCGGAGAAATCAATGATATAGTTCTGGGCATTTCCCAATAAGGGAAACAAAAGAAAAAATCCGAAAAAAAATCTTTTCAAGTCCACTTATTCACTTACTTTTTCAATTGCAGGCTATTAACCCGGAAGCTATAGTTTTTTACCCGGCAGTAACCGGACTGTTTCAGACCCCAAATTATATAAATTCTAATAACATCAGATCAATATTTGACAAGCCTGCCAAATAATTGGACAGACATATATTTTCCTGTGACAGGATTTTTTTTAAATCATCAGGATGGAATTTACGGTTTCAAAATTGTAGCCTTCCGATAAGGTATCAGTCTACTCCGCAATTATAGAAGGGAAATATGATATTTAACTCATTTCACAGATAAATGGCATAAATCAGATAGGATATTTTCTTCAATAGATTAATTTTGATACCCTTGATTAAGTATATATAAATATGAAAAGGATTCTTTTATTCTCATTTGCATTTTTATGTTTGTTATCACTGTCATCAAAAGGGCAGGATATAGATTATGCCAGATTTGGAATTGAAACTGAAGGTGGTCATATTCCTGAAGGCCTGAAAGTAGGGGATAAGTCGCCTGATTTTGTTGCATATGACCAGGCCGGCAAGCAGGTTGAACTTAAGAAACTTCTGGAGAACGGACCTGTAGTTCTGTTTTTTTATCGCGGAAAATGGTGTCCAGTTTGCAGCCGGTATCTTAATGATTATCAGGATTCCCTTAAAATGATTGTTGACCAGGGTTTTAATGTGGTGGCTGTTACTCCTGAGACGATAGATAATGTTGAACAGACTGTTAAATTACATAAGCTTACTTTTACAGTATTATATGATTGTCAGGAGCAGATTATGAAGGACTATGATGTTATGTTTACGGTAACAAAGCCATACCAGCAACTTATACAGAAGAAACTTAATATCAGCATAGCTGAAAATAATGGCCGGGATGTTGCACATTTGCCGGTTCCTGCAACTTATATAATAAACCGTGATGGTATAATTGTGGCAAAACAGTTTAATCCTGATTACAGGTTAAGGGCTTCGGTGAAGTGGATGCTTCTTAATATGGGTAAGGCTTTGTAATAGTAAAATATCCATTTCCTTCATGGCGTTTATAACTCGGTGTTAAGGAAATCATTCAGAGGTTTCATTGCCTTGAAAACGTCAGTAACATGTTGTATAAGTCTGTCACTTGTTACAAGTTGATCATTGAGCTGATTAACAACCAGGTAGCTTTTATATCTTAGCAGGTCAATTTCAGGGTGTTCAACAGTATACCCTTTGGGAGCCGTTTTTAGCTTTTCTCCGTCGAGAGTTCCGAAATATCTGACAAATTCCTTTGCTTCAATAATTTTCCTCAGTTTTCCGGGCTCTTCATCTATGCGTTCCCTTATAGCGGTAAGCCAGGGTGAAGGAGGCATATATGACCCTCCGGCAGCTATACTTCCTCCCGGTTCAATGTGAAAATAATAACCGGCAAAGCGATCACCGTTTTTCCTTCCACCTCGCACAATAAATGCTCCTAAATGAGTCTTATAGGGTGATTTATCGTTAGAGAAACGTATATCCCTGTTAATCCTGTAAATGCATGTTTTTGCTTCAAGGCCTTTAAGTATCGGTTCAAATTCCAGAAGGTTATCAATTAATTGTTGTACTACCTGCTCAAAGTTTACTTTCGCTTCCTGGTAGAATGCTTTGTTCTGAAGAAACCAGTCGCGGTTATTGTTTTCTTTTACAGCACTGAGGAAATCAAGAGTCGATTTTTCGATTTTTATCATAGTACATCTTTTACCACTTAACAACACTTAAGTTAATTTGTTGTCAGTAATTCTTTTTATTAAGATCATAAGCCATTAATGCCTTTCCGTGACGTACATAAAGAATGCCCTTGTTAATCACAGGATGCGAAAAATGCTGTGCATTACCCTTGCGTATTTTGAATGAACTTACCTTTGTCAACTTGCCGCTATCATAGGCGAGCAGCATCATTTCCCCTCTCTGTGTGTAGTAATACATCATGTCATCAGCAGCAATCACTGCACCGCCACCCGCTCTCAACGAATCAACCATCATACCTGTTCGGGCATCAATTGAAAATAAATTGGGTGAGGAATAGGCACTACTATAGATATAGTCTCCCAACTTAACTACCCCACCCATAAAACCATCCATCCGTTTATTCCTCCATACTTCATTTACAGTATTTCCGTCATCCGACAGGTTGAGCCTTACAGCGCAGTTACCGTCTCCTTCAACGTAATAAACGGATCCCTTGTCATACAATACGGTATTGCAGTGGGTATCACCATAGCCGGGAGACCTTTTCTCAGGTGGGTAGCTGTCCTGCTCCTGCGACCAGAGCAGCTTACCTGTTTCTGCATCCAGGCCCATCAGGTGATATGCTGAAAAAACTGCCACAATATTCCTTGATGGAAGTTTTATCAGTTTTGGAGAGTTATATGCCGATCTTTCACCGAAAGCATTGTTGTGCCAGATTATTTCACCTGTAAACCTGTTAAGGGCAACCACATTATACTCCTTTCCACCGGGAGTCCAGAATACCTTGTCGCCATCCACAAGAGCAGCTTCGGAATGACCATGCAGTGGAAGTACGCCCTGGAAATCCTTTTGAAGATTCTTTGACCATACCATTTTCCCGGAATTCTTATCAATACAATAAAGGTCACCCTTACCTGTTCCGACATAGATAAGATCTCCTGCGACAGTTGGCGCAGATCTGGTACCAGGGTAAGATTTCATCCATTCAGATCCAAGATCGGTTTTCCATTGTTGTTCTCCATTAAGATTATAACAATAGAGGCTTGTTACAGAGTCTGTTTCGCCAGTAATAAAAAAGTAGTTTCCATCAAAAACAGGCGACACAAAACCATCACCTGTGTCATCAATAGTCCATAGCTCATTAGGTCCTGCTTCAGGCCATTGTTTAAGCAGGCCGGTTTCTCCGTAGATACCGGAGCGGTCCCTGCCGCGCCATTCATGAATTTCATTTTCCTTAACGGCGGTAAAGCCTGTTATCAGAAGTGCAATTAGAACGTATAGTTGTCTCATACCAAATATTAAATTATTAAGGCAGCAAAAGTAGAAGAAATACCATTAATGAAGCCCGGCGGTTGACAGATAACCGGTTTCAGTTAACAAACACCTCAATTATTTTACTTCGTTTTATATTTATTACTCCATTATATTGAAACCACTGATCCGTACAGATGGTTTCTCACCTTGTGTATCTACATCCTTAACTCTGATTGTAATGATCTTTTACTCTCCCGGCATCAAAGAGATGTAGTTTTCACTGTAAAACACCGGTAATATCCTTCTCCCGTTTTTCGCGCCTGTAACTTTAAGCCTTATCATTAATGCAGGTGTCTTTGATGTATTGTTCAGTGTTGTTGTGATAATCCAGTTTTCCCCTGATCTCTTTAGGGTGGATGATGACTCAAGATTAACTACAGGCAAATTGCGGATTGCCTGGTAGTTACCCTCTTCAGTTCCCCTCCAGTAAAAGTTGTCGGAGATAATTTTACCGTCCTGTTCAAGTGTCAGCTTTATAAAGTGGACAGGTGAGACTGTTTGCGGGAACTGAAGTTTGAAACATGCTGCTGTGAAATCTTCCCTGCAGTTTACAGTTGTATCTTTTTCCCATTGAACAGACCCATCCATATTAATAACACTGGCTTTTGCTTTCAGGTTAAGTCTGTTACCTGCACTGTAGTTTACTACTTCTACGGAATCAAAAACAGGATTCCATTGTATATGAATTGGCTCCGAAGCTTTTTTACACCCGAAGTAGGCTGCTGTAGGCTCAAGGTAATAGTCGTATGTCTGCCAGACCATCGAAGGCCATGCGGGATGACTCATCCACAGCAACAATCCGGTACGATAGAGACTTCTTCCTTCGAACATGCCACGGTATCCATTATAATTAATCCATTGGGCAAATTCAGTGAACTGCCTTGCATCCCTGGCTTTTCCGAATCCTTTCTCTATCATTTCGTTGAATGAAGATGCCCTTTGTGCTCCTTCAAGACAATAGTCGTGCATCCCCCACATACTGTTCTGGGGCCACAGGGCAGAATCGGGAAGAGTTTTTGACAGACTCTCATATGTCATTACATTAGGCATGCCCCTCTCGCTGTGCAGTTTGTTGAAGCCGTACAAAAGGAAGTAGTCTCTTACAGGAAGAGCATTATAAGGTCCTCCGCCACTGACAGTACCCGATGCTGAATTAGGGATATAATGCAGACCCGGATGCAATTTTTTGACCATAGCATTTAATGCCGTATCTATAACCTCCGGCGGATTGCCTTCATTACGGCCCACATAGATCGCTATTGACGGGTGATTACGAATCCTCGTGACAAAATCGTATGCATTCTTCATGAACATGGCCGGATCATCCGGATTGGGGCCGTCAGCAGGATTTGCAAGCCAGAAATCCTGCCATACCATTATGCCGTACTTATCGCAGGCTTCAAAGAACTCATCATCACCTGTCTGTCCAACCCAGTTGCGAATCATTGTAAAATTCATGTCTGCATGATATGCCACTGCCGCATCATATTCACGTCCCCTGTATTCAAGGTTCGATTCTGAGAAACCCCAGTTACCTCCACGACCTATGAATCGCCTGCCGTTTATAAAGATTTTCAATATGCCATCAGAATCTGAATATGACATCTCCCTAATGCCTGACATGAATTCAGTATGATCCGATATATCATCCCCTGTATAAAAACCAAGCTTAACATCGTATAGGTTTTGATTACCATAACCTTTAGGCCACCAAAGTTTTGGATTATCTATATGAAGTGATGATACCGATTGTTTATCAATTGTTACAGTCTTTGATCCGGAAGGTGCGATTGTAACTTCTTTTTCGAAATTGATGTCCCCGTATGTACCTTTGAGTTGACCTGTTACCTTTTCAGAGCTGTGATTTTTTAATGTTACTTCAATACTAATATCAGCAGAAGTTGTATCAGGCAATGGAATGATTGATCTGACAAATGGATTTTCTATTGTTACTAGTCCGTTGGCGCTCAGGAAAACATCGTTCCAGATGCCTGAGTTTCTTCCCCTGATAGTTGGTATCCAGTCCCAGCCTATGGAAGCATGGAAAGTTGGATTATCTGCACCCAGTATTCCGCCGTTTTTATCCGGACTTTCTGCAGTCTGTTCCTTAATGACACCAATATGTGCATTCTTTATTATCCTGACAGCCACAGCATTGTTTTGACCTGGTTTTATTAATTCTGTAACATCAAATTTACCCCTTATAAATGCTCCGTCTATTATTCCAGCTTTCTCTCCATTCACGAAAATATCGGCTTTCCAGTTTATACCATCAAAATTGAGGAACATACGTTTGCCACTGAAAGTTGCGGGCACTTCAAATTCATTGCGGTACCAGAAATCTGAATTGAAAAATGACTCTGATATCATGAGCTGGTTATCGCCATAATTCGGATCGGGGAGCGCTCCTGCATTCCAATAGCTTACAAGAGCGGTCCCGGGCACTGTGGCAACTACCCAGTTATCACTTGCAAATCCTGCTTTTGAAATTTCTTCACCGGTATCTTTTACTTCCGAAGCTCTCTGTATTTTCCAGTTACCACCCGATAGACAGAGTTTGTTATCCCTGGCAGCAGGATTTTGTTTCGGTTCAGGAGTAAGTCCTCCTTTGCCAAATACTTCCATCTCGCTGAGCACATATCTTTTACCGTCTTGCGGCTCGGTCATAAGCACCCTTACATATCGGCCTTTTGTCATGACAGACAGTTTAATATTATCAGTCATATTATCATTTCCCGGCAGGTTGGCAATATTCTTCCATGTTAATGCATCATCGGATACCTCAACGGAACCCTTCACAGCCTTGTTTACCCAGTGCAATTTTATATTGTCGAAATTACTAATGGTCCCCAGGTCGACATAAACCCATTCAGTACCCAAACCGGCACTCATCCAGGCACTGGTAAAATATTTCGATGGAACCATAATGAGATTTGTATCGTTATTATAGAAATCGAAATCACCAAGTGTCCATGTCTCTGCTGACGGAGCTGACATCCTTACCCTGTAAAAATGATAATTCACAGGTTTTGTAAATTCAAATGAGAGATCGAGAATACGCTGGGGTTTGCGTTGCCCGAACCTGAATGTAAAAGAAGGTCGTGGAGCAGTTGAATCATTACCATAAGGACTTCTGAAGAAGTCCGAAAAAGCATTTGTCCTTCTTCTTTCAGAATTTCGCCGCCTGTTCTGGCGAAGCATCCTGAACGGATCAGGTCTCTCATGTCCGGGCAGCCCGGCACCAGAGAGCCGGCCAAGCTCATGCCAGTTCGAATTGTCATCGGACCCTTCACAAACAACTCTCCAACCATGAGCTTTTTTCTCATTATAAGTAACATTGCCATTGAGTTTTACGCCTGTTATCTCCGGTGTTGCTGTTGATTGACTCATTTCCAGTTGTATCCACACATCATTTCCATCAAGACCGAAAGTTGTCACGTTATTATGGTCAAACAACCATTCCCGTTCGTTCTTTGGAATAGTTTCGCTGTTTGTTGTAACTGAAATGTATTCCGGTTGTTTGTCGGTTATAATACCATCGGTAATGAGTTGTGCCGTAAGGTTATAATCATAACTTGAAGAATGGTATGCCGGTCTTAACAATGCAAGGTCGCGATACTGTGTGTTATCACTTACAAGAAGCGGAGAGAAATCCTCAGAAGGTTTTCCAGGGTAGACACCAATACCACGGGTGTAATAGTCTGAATTCTGCCGGCAACTTCCAAGAAAAATGAGGAAGATTAAAGCCAGGGTTAATGAACAGGTTAGTCTTTTTGTTTTCATTTTATGGTTTTTGTTAGTCGGTATCAAAACTCAACTGCCACATGATTATCTTTCATGAATTTGCAAAATCTCCCGAAAATAAAGAATTTTATTCAGGATTTATTGAAATCATCCCCCTCATGGCCGGTGAATAAAATTATCAATAAACATCCATTAACAAAAATATTTTGAGAAACTTTCGTACCAATATTCCCGCTTAAGACCTATGGCTTCTGATTTTAATGTTAATATTGTAAATTTGGTTACAGGAATTATAACAACATGGATAAACCTATATATAATAAAACAGTGGCCCTGATTGCGCAGAAAATACCTGTCGTGCTTGTAATGATCTTATTTACAGGTTTTTTATCATGTAAATCAGGTAATAGTGTAAATCAAGTTATGAATAATGTAAGACCTTTGAAAGATACAGTTGGTTTTGCCCGTTATCCCTGGCAGATGGACAGCATTATGTCGAGGATCGAAAAAACAGGCTGGAAGAAAACCGGCGGGGAAGAATGGAGAATGGCAATATGTCCGCATGACGACTATACCTATGTCGGAAAACTGTATCCTGATCTTCTTCAGAACATAAAAGCACCAAACCTTATACTTCTTGGAGTGGCTCACAGTGCGGCAAAGATGAATATAGAGGACTCACTCGTATTTGACACATATAAATCGTGGAAGGGCCCCTGGAAAGATGTGCCGGTATCTCCGGTAAGAGAAGAGTTGTACTCAAGATTAAAGGGCAAATATGCAATGACAGGCGACTCACTTCAGAAAGTTGAGCATTCCGTGGAAGCAATGATCCCGTTTCTCCAGTATTTCAACAGGGATGTTTCTATTGTACCAGTGCTTGTTCCTGCAATGAGTCCTGACCGTATGAAAGAATGCGGAAAGGCACTTGCCGATGCATTAAGGGAGGTGGCGTCGGCACATAACTGGGTTTGGGGAAAGGACTATGCTATCGTTGTAACAACCGATGCCGTACATTATGGAAATGAAGACTGGGGTGGAAAAGATTATGCTTTCTATGGTTGTGACGAAAAGGGAAATGAAAAAGCCCGGGACCACGAAGCTGAAATAATTGACAGCTGCCTGAAGGGTGAAGTTACACCCGGGAGAATAAGCCTTTTCAGTAAATACACACTCGATCCTGATGATTACCATAAGTATAAATGGACCTGGTGCGGGCGCTATAGTGTACCGGTGGCATTATATATAGCATTTTACCTCAATAATGAAACTCCCCTGACTGGTAATCTTGTTGGTTACTCAACAAGTATAACATCAGAACATGTGCCTGTGGATGATTTAGGTATGGGAAGGACAGCCATAGCAACGGAATGTCACTGGGTGGGATATGCAGCGTTGGGATACAGGTAATGAGTGTGAGTTTGAGAGGTATTATGAGTGAGTAGCAATTCGGAATTTTGATAATTAACAGCGATATATAGATAATGAAGAAGGTATGTATTTTTGCAGCAATATTTTTATCACTTTTTATTTTATCAGCCTGTCAAAATGAGAAATTAAGTGATTATCAATCTGAAGCAGATAGTATTGCCAATAAATATGCACCCGACAGGCGGATAGATATATGTAATATTCAGGTACTTAAAAATAAAGGATCAGTAGTTTTGAAAGGAGAGACAACTGTACCTGAGGCTAAAAACAAAATAATAAAAACTTTAAGTAAACAGGCTATTGACCTTATAGACAGTATTATAATCCTTCCGGACACTTCTGCAAACAAAATCTGTAAAGGCCTGGCATGTTTAAGCGTAATAAATCTTCGGAAGGAACCCGATTATTCTGCAGAGCTAGTTTCCCAGTCATTGATGGGGACACCTCTTACCATACTTAAAAAGCAGGGATCCTGGTACCTTGTAAGGACTCCCGACAATTATATAGCATGGACGGAGAGTTCCTCGCTGGTGCCCGTATCAGATGTAGACATGGAAAGTTGGAAAAGATCTGAAAGGGTAATCTGTCTGACAAATACAGGATGGATACATGGAGAACCTTATGAAACCGCAGTAGTAGTCGGAGATTTTGTTGCCGGTAATATATTTGAAAAGATTAGTAAATCAGGTGGTTATACAAGAGTAAAGTTGCCGGATGGGAGGGAAGGATTTCTGAAAAACAGCGACTGCATGGATTTCAAGATCTTCTGTAATCGTCCGCCTGCCAATGGTGATGACATTGTAAGCAGGGCTAAATCCCTGCTGGGCATACCTTACCTGTGGGGTGGAACATCGCCAAAAGCAGCCGATTGCAGTGGATTTGTCCAGACAGTATATTTTATAAACGGGTTATTACTTATGAGGGATGCATCATTACAGGCTTTGCATGGCGATTCAGTAGATATTTCAAACGGATTCGGGAACCTTAGGAAAGGAGACCTGCTTTTTTTCGGGTATAAGAAAAATGGCAGGACGCATGTTATTCATGCAGCAATTTACATCGGAAATAATGATTATATAAATTCAGCTGGCAGGGTTATGATAAACAGCCTCGATTCAACAAAATCAATTTTCAGCAGTTACAGGTTAAATACCCTTTTGCTTGCCAGAAGGATAATAGGTGCAAAATATGATAATGAAATAACTGATATAAGCAGTAGCAAATTATACCGGTGAATTGAAAAGAGGGATTAAAGGATTTTAAAACAAAATATTACCGATGAAAACAAGAAGGGAATTTATAAGGAATTGCGGGCTAATAGCAGGTGGAGCAGGTTTTACATACTCCGGTTTATCAAAGATTCATTACCCGCATTTTTATTCAGGAAATCTGGATAAACCGACTATGAAACTTCTCTTCAGACCATATGAATTGCACCTTAAACATGTATTTACCCTTGCTACAAGCTCCAGGACAAGTACCCCTGATATGCTTACCGAGATACACTATGGTGATCTTGTTGGTTATGGGGAAGCCTCGATGCCTCCATATCTGGGCGAAAGCATTGATACAGCAAGTGATTACCTGAAAAGAGTCGATCTTTCAATGTTTGAAAGCCCTTTCCTGTTGGAAGATATTCTTCGTTACCTGGATAAACTGGCACCTGGTAATTACGCCGCTAAGGCTTCTGTAGATATAGCTCTTCACGACCTGTTAGGAAAAATAATGAAACAACCGTGGTACAGGATTTGGGGTCTGGATCCGGCTAAAACTCCAAATATTTCATTTACAATTGGGATTGATAAACCGGATATTGTAAGACAAAAAGTTAAGGAGGCCGCACCATACAAGATCCTTAAGGTGAAGCTCGGACAGGAAAATGATAAAGAGATGATAAATACAGTCAGGAGTGTTACGGATAAACCTGTATGCGTTGATGTCAACCAGGGATGGACCGACAAAAACAAAGCACTTGATATGATAAAATGGCTGAGCGACAAGGGAGTGGTATTTGTTGAGCAGCCCATGCCTAAGACGAATCCGGAAGATATTGCATGGCTCACCAGTCGCAGTCCTTTACCAATTATGGCCGATGAAGCATTTCAGACCCTGGATGATTTTAAAAAAATACAGGGAGTATATAGTGGTGTTAACATTAAACTGATGAAGTGTGGTGGCATGAATGCAGCATATAAAATGGTAAGCGTTGCAAGGGCACTGGGAATGAAAGTAATGATAGGCTGTATGACTGAGACGTCGTGTGCCGTAACTGCTGCTGCCCAGCTCTCACCACTTGTTGACTGGGCTGATCTTGATGGTAATCTGCTTATTGATAATGATGTATATGATGGTCTTAAAATAGTTAACGGGAAAATAATATTGCCCGACAGACCAGGAATAGGAATAATTAAAACCTGACCTATATGAAAAAAAGAAGAATCATCAATGGTATACTGCTATTGTTAGCAGTAATACTGATTGGAGGTATTCTGTACCTTAACAGCCTTATGCCCATTATTACCGGCTATGCCTCTAAAAACCTGTGTTCCGACGTTTTTGTCTCCGGCAGGAAACCCGCTGATGTCGAAGCTATCGATTTGAATTTTTCATTCATACGATACACAAGGAACGATGTCAACTTCACTGACAGCAGTGTGGTTAGTCATTTCCTGTGGAGTTCTTCCAAAGCAGTCTACCGCAAAGGCTTCGGCGCAACTCTGTTGAGAGGAATTACCGAAGCGGAATTGAAGAAAAAAAAGTTTCCCTCAGGCACCGCACCGTCTTATTCACAGGATAGCATCGTTTGGCCGTTGGGTAATGTTATACCCGACACAACAACAGGGATCGACAAAAACAAGCTTGGGGAGATTTCGAAACAACTCATAGATGAGAACGCATATAATGGAAATGCATTTGCTTTTATTGTATTGCATAAAGGGATACCGGTAGCTGAAGCCTACAAGCCTCAGTTCACCAGCCGGACAAGGTTCCTTAGCTGGTCAATGGCAAAAAGCTTTACAAATGCCATGGTTGGAATTCTTGTAAAGGAGGGAAAGATGGATGTGGATGATCCGGCCGGAATTGGTGAATGGCAGAAGGACGACAGGAGTATAATAACTCTGAATAACCTGTTGCAGATGCAGAGCGGTTTGAAATGGAACGAGGATTATGGTGCCAGGTCTGATGTGACAGTGATGCTTCATGAGGCAAAAAGTATGGCTGAATATGCATATGACAAACCATTGGATCATGATCCTGGAACTTATTGGAGCTACTCATCGGGTACTGCCAATATAGTAAGCTATCTCATCAGGAAACAATTTCCCGATGATTCATCTTATTATTCATTTTCGCGTACGGAGTTTTTTAATAAGATAGGAATCCCTGATGCCGTTTTTGAAGTGGACCCCAGTGGAACTATGGTTGGTTCATCCTATCTGTATGCCACTGCCCGTGACTATGCAAGGTTCGGTTTGCTATTCCTCAACGATGGTGTATTTAACGGGCAGAGAATTTTACCTGAAGGTTGGGTGAAATACACCACCACCCCCGCATCGGCAAGCGGAAATGCCTATGGCGCATTTTTCTGGCTGAACAGGGATAAGAAATTTCCATCAGCTCCTGAAAACATGTATATGTGTGAGGGACATGACGGTCAGCAGATTTTCATCCTTCCCAACCAGCAGCTTGTTATTGTTGTCCTTGGATATTCACCACAACCTGTGGGAATGGATTGCGACAGGCTGCTGAAGGATATATTAAGTACATTAGAATGATTTTGTAACTGTAGATGGCTGCAAAAAAAATATACAGGAAAAAAACAGACGCGATTGAACTTCCCTGCCGTAAAACAATTTACCATTCAAGGGAGGAAGCTGAAGATATGATAAAGTATATAAACGAAACAAGGATAACCAGGAGTATCAGGGCATATAAATGTGAATCATGTGGTTTTTGGCACCTGACCAGTAAAATTGATTGATTTATATTGAACAAAAACGCCGGTAAATTATTTATTCTTAAGTAACAGGTTTAATTATTAAATAAAATAAAATGCCATGCTTGAAAAAATAGAACACTTTGACGACAATGTACTTGCTATTGAGGTAATTGACGGATTTACAGAAACTGATGAATTAATTTGCCAGAAATTTTTCAATGAAATTCTTGAAAAAGGCTATGATAAAGTGAATGTACTTGTGAAGCTTGATGAAATGAAAGTATCTCACAGCAACACAAAAGCTTTCTTTGAAGATACCATATGGGCCATTCGGAACTATAAGAAGCTGGGACACATGGCAATAGTGGCTCATTCCAATGTTATAAAGGCGTTTGTGCCTATAGATAACCTTTTCTTCCAGAGAGCCAAAGAGGGCAGGGAGGAGAGATATTTTGATGTCTCCCAGATGAAGGAGGCTATGGCTTTTGTGAACCGGAAGTAATAACAGTATAATAATATCCTGATTCATGTTTCAGGGTGCAGGGCATAAGACCTAAGGTGCAGGTGATTTATTGGCATAAGCCTCATCTTGCGGCAAGAGATATGATTTACTCTGATTACCAATTTTTTACGTCCTGAATCTAAGGTCTTATAGCTTACTTCTTACATCTTATGAACAAATTCTTGCCAGGGAATGTTTAAACTTTAAACCTGACCCTTCAGCATGAGAAAAGTTCTGAAATACTTACTGTTAACAATCCTGTCGGTTACTGTTATACTGATAATTGTTTTATCAATCAAATACTCTCCGTTATATGTCTACAGGTTAATACGTTATAATGTAGCTGATGTTTATGATTATAAATATTTTGTAAACAGGCACATGAAGCCGGCGGACAGTGTTTTCAATTTTTTCACCGATCCGGATGAAAAATATGTTGAATCATTGTTTCATGACAAGGTCATCGCGGGAGGTTTCAGTACTTTGGAAGAATGGGCCGGTGCTTCAAAAACAACGGCTCTTATTTTTATCAGGCACGACACAATACTTTATGAGAAATATTTCAATGGTTTTAACAGGGAATCTTTCTTTCATTCCCAGTCAATGGCCAAGTCTTTCATCTCATTTTTAATCGGTTGTGCCATTGACGACGGCTATATCTCAGGTGTTAATGACCCGATGACCAAATATATACCTGAGCTTAAGAAACGCGACAGCAGATTTGGACAAATCACCATAAGGAACCTGCTTATGATGCGTAGCGGACTGCGCTACAATACTGATTTTATCCCTGTTCTGAATATTCATGCACCCTGGAATGATGAAGCAGTTGGATATTATCATGGCAATGTTCGGAAGCTGCTTTTAAAGAGGGTTAAGATATCAGGCAAGCCGGGAAAGTATTTCCAGTACTGCAATTACAATACAAGCTATCTCGGGCTTATATTAGAAAGGGCAACAGGAATGACTGTTTCAAAGTACCTTGAAAAGAAACTCTGGTCGAAGATAATGGAATATGAGGCATTGTTTTCTGTCGACAGTAAAAGATCGGGTTTTGAATATATGCCCAGCAGGTTAATTGCCAGGGCTTTGGATTACGCGAGGTTTGGCCGTTTATACCTGAAAGGTGGTCGCTGGAATGGCAGGCAGATAGTTACTTCCGAATGGGTGAAGGAATCTACAATTGAGGACAAGACAGTACCCAGGAAGTATTATCCTGTCTACATGGGTACGGGTGTTAACAGAACATATTATAAATACCAGTGGTGGGGACATACAAATGATGATTCCACATACCAGTATTTTGCAAACGGGAATCTTGGACAGATGATATATGTGATTCCTAATGAGGATATTATAATTGTTCATAATGGCAATTCAAATATTCTGTTCGGCGATAATGATTTGCGCCATGTAGCCGATTGCATCAGGTTTCACGATTTTCAGGAAGCCATTTCAAATAAAGGCGTCAGTGATGCTATAACGGAATATTATGAAAGGAAAAAGGCGGATACTGCTTATATTCCTTTTAATAAGCGCTTTCTTACCGATAAGGGATTTTCATATCTCGATGCAGGTAAAACTGAGGATGCAATCAGCTTATTCATGCTACAGAAGGATACATGGCCTGATTACTGGCGGGCTTACGTTAATCTTGGTGAAGCATTTCAGAAAAGCGGAGATACACTTAAAGCCGCTAAACTATACAGGAAATCGTTGAATCTGCGACCAGAGAATAATTATGCAAAAGAAAAACTTGAAGTTTTGGAATGAATTTTTATACAAGTGAAATATTAATTAAATAATTATGGAACAGGATGTTATAATCACAAATGATAAAAATGATATATCATTGAGAACTGCTGCAATAATTGCAGGAGCAGGTTTGTTTCTTATGGCTGTTCTGGCACCAGTTGCCAATTTTTCAATCTTACAGAAGCTCATTGTTCCTGGTGATGCAGGTACTACAGTAGCTAATATTGGAACCTCAGGCGGATCGTTCCGGATAGCAGTAGTTATTTTCCTGCTGGTTGCACTGCTGGATATTATTGTGGCATGGGGATTATATGTTCTTCTTATTCCTGTAAACAAAAGTATATCCCTGTTAACAGCATGGATCAGAGCCGTTTATGCAACAATTTTGGCTGTTGTAACTATTTCACTTGTTGATGTTTTAAACCTGACCGGTGGGGGAGATCTTGCTTTCTTATCAGATCCTGAAGAGGTGCAGGTACGGGTAATGCAATCTCTTGTAAGATTCACGACCGGATGGGAATTCAGCCTGATAATTTTCGGATTTCATTTATTACTTCTTGGATTACTGGTATATAAAGCCGGTTATATGAAGCGAATTCTTGGTATATTATTGTTAATTGCAGCTCTGGGTTACATAATTGATGGGTTCGGGAGAATATTTTCGCCAGGTTATGGTGCTGGTATCAGTGTATATACATTTATTGGTGAAGTTGTCCTGATATTCTGGCTGTTGATTGCCGGAGGAAGAAAGAAGGTTAATGGTTGAGTGTATCTTAAAAAGATTCTCTATTTGACATAATGTAAAATCATTCTGCACAACCTGCAATGGACCGCAAGACCGCAAGACTGCAAGACTGCAAGACCGCAAAACCGCAAGACTACAAGACCGCAAGACCGATACAGGACTCGTTCCTCGCCGCTATATCTGATTTTACTGTGTACGGCGAAATAAAGTGAAGACGGATGTCAACCAGCAGAGCGTGGCCGGAATTTGCTATCAAAACCCTATAATTAATATTATGTAAAATAGAATATATTTATTACATAATTGATAAGGCATGAATAATTAGTATCCCTCCCTGCTGTGGCAGACAAAAAAAAAGGATGCCCGTTCAGAGCATCCTTCTATATTTTTACACCTGGAAATTATTTTCCTGTGCCATCTATTGAGTCCAGTTTAGCTTTGATCTGATTATATTTATCAGTCATTTTCAGCCTGTAATACAATTCTCTGAGGCTTCTCATGGCATAAACATCATCAGGTTTCAGTTCAAGAGCTTTCTCCATGTAAGGAAGTGCTTTTGCATACACAGTATTGGCATCTTCAATGGCTTTGGTATATTCATTAACATCCATGATATCATTAGCCTTAGTGAACATGCCTGATGCTTTATTGATATATGCTGCTCCAAGTCCGTATTGAGTATCATAAAGGTCACCCTTGAGTTCGATTGATTTCTTGAGTTCCTCTATGGCTTCATCATACTTTTCTTCATTCAGATATATGATACCTGCAGCAAAATACAGACTGTAGTTATTTGGATCCGCCTCCTTCGCATTCTTAATATAGTTGAGGGCTTCCTGGTTTTTGCCGCTCTTTATATAAAGGTCAATTAACTGTAATGTAACATCCTTGTTATTAGGGAATTTCTCCTGCAGTCCTGTAAGAACAGATTCGGCTTTTGTTGTGTCGCCCATCTCCATATAGCTTGAATAGATCTGGAAATAAGGAGTAATTCCCATATAATTCATATCAGTACATTTCTCAAAATACTTTATTGCTTCGGCTGGTTTTCCGGCGTTAACAGCAGCAAGACCTGCATTATAGTACATCCCTGTATCCATAGCACCGGCATACAGATCACTTTCGGTTATTTTAATCTGTTTTTCGAAAGAAGAGAGTGCGTCAGCATAATCTTTAGCTTCAAATTCCTTACTTCCCTGGTTGTAAAGATTGACAGCCAGGTTGTTATATGCCATACTGGTTATGATTTTCTTCTTCATGGAACCTTTTTTATCAAGCTCAAGGGCTTTCTGGTATGCATCGTATGCTGCAGAAAGTGGATCCTTAATGAGGTCCTTGAATTTAGGATTATCTGTTGTATAGACTGCCTGGCAAAGTTTACCCAGTGCAAAATACGTATTATCCCATTCCTTTGATTTATCGTTGGTTAGTGCCTGATCCAGATTTTCTTTTGCTTTATCAAGACTACCC
>JBJKPQ010000093.1:0-41419 GCA_046706305.1 Bacteroidales bacterium | reverse complement strand
GTATATAGTCACATACCCCTTCAGGCTTAATCCTGTCGAAAAAAAACAGTAGTCTTCTGACCATATTGTTGGTCTCTGCCGAGATATCATCCCCGGTTTTTATAATTATTGCAGAATCGCCGCAGGCTATCTCCCTGAATTCCATATTTTCCTGTTTCCCATTGATTTTAAAACAATCCCATCGGCCATAAGAGCCTCAGATAAATTCCCTGCTATTTCTACGGCATTATTATTATCTCCGTGAATACAAATTGTTTCTGCCATCAGTCTTATCGACTCTCCATTAATTGTTACAACCTGTTTTTCCTTCAGCATGTATAAAACCCTGTCAATAATGGTATTTATATCCTCAAGAACCGAACCCTTAACATTTCTTGGTACAAGTGTTCCATCGCCTGAATATGCCCTGTCAGCAAAAGCTTCTGATGCAAAGGGCAGCCCGACAGACGCTGCCGCATGAATTATCTGTGAGCCCGACAGGCCAACAAGGACCAGGGTTGGATCAACGTCCATAACCGCTTTGGCTATTACAAGAGCTTTCTCATAATCGGCAGCAGCATCATTGTAAAGAGCTCCGTGCGGCTTTACATGTTGTAGTATGCCGCCGTTTGCCTCAACAATTGACTTCATGGCACCTGTCTGGTATATTACTGAAGCCCTGAGCTCCGGGTCAGTCATCTTTAATGATTTCCTGCCAAAGTTTTTCCTGTCGGGATAACCCGGGTGTGCCCCTATCCCCACACCGTTCTTTAATGCAAGCCGAATAGTCTTCTCCATTATGAAAGGATTGCCGGCATGCAATCCGCAGGCTATATTGGCAGATGTAATAAAAGGCATTAATGCTTCATCACGCTCTTCACTGCCAAGGACATCATATTCACCGAGATCGCAGTTTATGTCTGTTATCATAATTTTAATTATCAAATAAAACCAAACACGTGAAGCATGCTCCTGAGACCAAGGCCGGCAGCCACAAGAACTACTATCACACCAAATATATTGGATACAATTGTATTAACGCTCTGTCCCATGATCTTTTTACTGTTCATAACCCATAACAGGTATACAGCTATAACAGGCAGTAAAATTCCGTTTGCAACCTGGGCAAAAACAATTGCCTCAACCGGGCTGAAACCGGCAACAGAAAAAGCCAGTCCGACAAGAAGTATAACGATCCATACCAGTCTGAAACGCAGTGATGAAAGATCCCTTTTCCAACCCAGTACCCCGCAAACAGCATATCCGGCTGCCAGTGGTGCAGTAATGGCCGATGATACTCCGGCAGCAAAAAGTCCCAGGCCAATAAAATATTTGGCCAGACTACCAAGCAGCGGCTCGAGTTGTACCGCCAGGTCAGAAACCCCCGTTATACTGCTTCCGGTATGAAAGAATGCCGTGGCAGATGTTATTACGACAGCCATTGAAATAAAACCACCAAGAACGACTGAAATTGCAGTATCAAGCCTCACAGCCGGAAGAGATTCTTTATCCTTCCACTTTTCACTTACTGCAGAAGCATGCAGGAATAAATTATAAGGGACAACGGTTGTCCCAATAAGTCCTACAACCGTTATTGCAGAATTTCCCGGGACAGCAGGCACAAACATCCCCTTAAGTATATCACTTACAGACGGGGCTACTACTATAGCTGTTGTTATAAATGTTATGCTCATTAAAATGACAAGAGCAATCAGGACTCTTTCAATAAGCCTGTAATTCCCTGCAAACAGGAGTATAAAAGCGAGTAAACCTGTTATTAATGCCACCTCCCGCAGATGCAACCCTTTAAAAGGTATAAGAGCCTGAAGACCGATGGAGGCTCCGAGTATATTACCTGTCTCAAAAGCTGCATTTCCTGCTCCTATGGCCGATATCACAAGTAAGGCAGTTATTATCCTTACATATCGCGATTCAAAATGCAACCGGAGAGCCTCCCCCAGACCCGAACGGGTAATTATACCTAGTCGTGCCGACATCTCCTGTAAGACAATCGTTGCTATAACAGAAAAAGTAAGTCCCCATAATAAGGCATAACCAAAATGAGCACCAGCCATCGTACAAGTGGCTATTGTTCCGGGACCAATGAAAGCAGCAGTAACAAAGCTACCCGGACCAAATTTAAAAATATGTCGCCGGCTGGTTTTGACCTGGTTGGATTTTGTCATTTCTTTATAAATATATAAAATAACAAGCCCGTTAAATAAGAAATTTTACAAAAAAAACGTTATTGCTTCAAATTTATAAAGACTCTTTATTGTCAGCTTAATATGAACATCAAAATTAGGATTAATGCCGGATGTTTCAAATAGCTTATGCCCGGTTGAGGAGCAAAAAAGATACCTTTGGAAAATTCTGGTACAACTTTTGTATTTAGTATTACGAATACGTTACTTAAAAAACAAGTCATGAAAAAGTTAATAACCATCTCACTTTTTGCAGCGCTTCTTACCACAGGTACTGCGCTCAAAGCACAGCAGGAGCCACGAGAATATCTTGGTCTTCCCGGCGATAATTTAAACCTGTACGCAGTGATGCAACTATTCCAGGATTCAAAGACACTTGAGGATTTTGAAAGAGAACTTAATGATCCCAAATCCAATATCAACAACCTCGATCTTAATGAGGATAATATGGTTGATTACCTCAATGTTGTTGACAATGTAAGTAATAATGTACACAACATAGTAATCCAGGACCAGATAAGTCCGAACGAGATTCAGGATGTTGCAGTGTTCACAGTACAGCGTTTTTCTGACGGTCAGGTACAGATACAGCTTACGGGTGACGAAGCCCTGTACGGAAAGAATTACATAATAGAACCGATTTTTGACAGTCAGGCCGGAACACCCAATCCGGGTTACACGGGGAATGCAACAGTTGTTAACGGAGGAAACATAACAGTTATTACAACAACACCTGTTCAGATTGCTGCCTGGCCTGTAATAAGATTTATTTACAGTCCGAGATACGTTATCTGGCGCTCATCTTACCACTGGGGTTACTATCCAAGGTGGTGGCACCCATGGAAACCATTCTACTGGGATTATTACTACGGTTACCATCACAACCTTTACCCTCATTACTACAGCTATTACAGGAGATGGGATACTCACCGCTATAACCACTGGCACGACTTCTATTACTCAAAACACTATTCGTACTCTCCTCTGGTACATAAGAGAATTGAAACAGGTTCTTACAAACGAACATATTCACATCCGGATCAGAGAAAAGCTGGGGAAGATGCTTACAGGAAATCCTACAATAATCAGAACAGGAGGACTAATGTGACAACCACCCAGAGCCGGAGATCCACGGTAACAACCCGTACCACGGGTACACCGGAACGATCAATGAGAAGAACTAGTACTCAGAGACCTTCCGTATCTTCAAGCAGGACTACAGTAACACGTACAACAACAACCGCAACACCAAATACAAGAAAGTCCTATTCTGACAGGAATAATAACTCAAGGACGGAAAAACGTGTCAGTCCGGGACGAAATTATAACAGTACCACTGTAACCAGGACCAGCAAAAGAACGGAAGTTAAAAATAACGGATCACGTAGTGTATCAAGAAGATCGACCGGAGTAAGCAGCTCAACAAGAAAAAGCAGCCAGACCAAGGCAACAAGGGCTCCGAAGGAAAGAAAGAAAACCTCATCTGACAGTAAAAAATCCGAGAGCAAAAAACCGGCTCGCAGAAGGTAGCAGGTTATTAATAAATGATTACTCAATAAAATCAACGGGAGCCGCAAAAAGAGAAAATCTGGCAGCGGCTCCCGTTTTATTTTCATATCATTAGATATTGCAGGGCAGTCAGTCAACATCTTATACTTCACTTACAATGTGAAATGATATTGAAATAAAACATGTTAAATTTTATTGCCAGAAATTGTACCTTTGAGAAATAGACAATTATGTGACTTGCATACCTTATCGGGAGTACCAGATAATAAAGTAAATTAATATGCAGGTTTCATAAAGTGATAAAATCAAAATTCATAAATATGAAATTCAAGATCGTCACTGTTATCATTCTTTTGATACTCCTTGTTGTTTTTGCTCTTCAGAATGCGGACATAGTTCACATCAAGCTTTGGTTCTGGTCTGTTGATATTCCCGGTGTGCTGCTGATTCTTGTATCTGTCTCGGCAGGAATAATCATAGGAATGATATCGCTCAGCATTGGATCGAAAAAATCAAAAAAAGGACAGGAGCCTGAAACGGAGGACAACGACAGGAAAGATTCCGCAGTGAATAATTTTTTTGAATAGATCAGATCCGGAAATTTCTTTACCGGTTATTTACTGCCATAGCTGAACTGTGACATTTAATACTTCGTGAAGATGAAGATGAAATTTCTGAAAAAAATTGATTTTTCCGGGCTCATCCCCAGGATGGGGCAGACAGCCTCCGCCCCGGGGTCGGTAAAATATGTCGGAATTGACAGGATTTCTCCTGTTAAACTTCATGTTATTGATTATAACGAGAACTCCCTTACCGAAAACGACCCTTCCGGGATATCCGAATGTTTGCCTGTAAAGGAAGATGAGATAAAATGGCTTAATATATCAGGAGTTCATAATGAAAAAGTAATCCATGAAGTGGGTGAAAAGTTTGGTATTCATCCACTTGTTATGGAGGATATTGCCAACACAACACAAAGGCCCAAGGTTGAGGATCACGATGATTATATCTTTCTTGTCGTTAAGATGGCTTACCTGAAACCCGGCAACGGGGAGCTGCAGTTTGAACAGGTAAGCCTGCTCGCCGGCCACAACTACGTGGTCTCATTGCAGGAAAAAGAGGGTGATATACTTGACAGCCTCAGAGAACGTCTCCGAAATAATAAAGGCAGGTTAAGAAAGATGGGCTCTGACTATCTTATGTACAGTATCCTGGATACTATCGTTGACAATTATTTCTCTGTTATCGAGTACATTGGAGAACAGATGGAAGAAACAGAAGAACAGTTGTTAAAATCAGCCAACCAGGAAACGCTTAACAATATTTATCATCTTAAAAGGGAACTCATGTTCCTTCATAAGTCGATATGGCCCATGCGTGAAGTAATAAACTCATTGCAGCGCGATGATTTTAAACTAATTGACAAAACAACTTTTCTTTACCTGAGGGATGTTTATGATCATACAATACAGGTCGCCGAAACCCTTGAAATATTCCGCGAGATGTCGTCGGGAATGCTGGATTTGTACCTTTCGACCGTTAGTAACAGACTTAATGAGGTTATGAAAGTGCTTACAATCTTTGCGGCTGTTTTCATCCCTCTTACTTTTTTGGCAGGAGTATACGGAATGAATTTTAAGTTCATGCCGGAGCTTAACTGGAGATACGGTTACGCTTTATGGTGGGCTGTGACAATTATTATCTCTATTGCAATGTTTATCTATTTTAAGAGGAAAAAGTGGATGTAGAATGTTATCAGGCCATCCCTTTAAGGATACGGATAGCCTCATCCACATGTTTCTCCGCCTGCACCTGTGAATTAAATATATAAACTACCTTACCGGTTTTATCTACAATATATGTAACCCTGCCGGGCAGCAACCCGAAAACGTTTGAAGGAACCCCAAACAGTTTCCTTACCCTGTTGCCCGTATCGCTAAGTAATATGTAATCGAGATGATACTTCTCCGCAAATTTCCTGTGACTTTCAACCGACTGACCGCTGATTCCTATTATAACAGCATCTGAGGCCTTAAAAGCTTCATACCGGTCGCGGAAAGAACATGCCTCTTTCGTGCAACCCGGGCTGTCATCTTTGGGATAAAAATATATAACAATATTCTTCTTCCCCAGAACAGAATCGATTGAAAAATCATTCCCGTTCTGATCGGTAAGGGAAAAAGAAGGTATAGTACTGCCTGTCTGAACTTTTTTCATGTTATTATCTGAATTAAAAATTAAATATACTGAAAACAATAATGCATAAATAATCAGGTATATGCGGTAAAAATTCCTGAACTTTACATAAGGTTTATTACCGGGATATATATTTCCAAAAAGGGCCCTTATTTCTCTCGTAAAGACCGGCTTAATATTAATGAGCCAGCTGTCGGTACGGTAAACAATTTTCCTGAACCTGCTCCTGTAGTAAGTAAGAGGCAATCCCCAAATTATAAATAATATAAGCCATATATTTTTCATAATTGTTTTTACCCGGATAAACAATAAAAATACATGATTGTTGAAAATAAAATTTCAAATTTTAAGCCCGCTGTTTATGTATGGTCTTTAGCTTAAAAAATTGCGGATTAATTAAATTTGCCAAAAAATATATATTCTATGGAACAGCTCGGAAAGATACTTATCATCACAGGTATCATCCTGGTACTTGCCGGCCTGATTGTGTACTTTGCAGGTAACAGGTTTAACTGGCTTGGCCATCTGCCGGGCGACATCAATATTGTTAAGGACAATGTGAGAATTTTCATCCCGGTTACAACCATGCTTCTGCTGAGCGTTGTTGTGTCGCTCATTTTATTTGTTATCAGAAAGTTTTTTTAATATGTGAGTTTTTAGGTGTTATTTTTTTAATTAATTTCGCCACCTGGTTATTATTTTATTGCTTATCAGCTCCTTTTCTTTATTTTATTAAGTTTTCTTTTACAGGATTAAGATTATGATGGCTAAGTATTCTCTCGACAAAAAGAAGATAAAAGTACTTTTACTTGAAGGCATTCATGAAAATGCTGTAAGGCATTTCAATGAAAATGGTTATACAAACGTTGAATACCACAAGGGCTCATTGTCCGGGAAAGAGCTGGAAGAGAAACTTAAAAAAGCTCATATCATCGGTATAAGAAGTCGGACAGAACTGAGGAAGGATATTTTAAAAAAGGCCCCCAGGCTCTTTGCAGTGGGATGTTTCAGCATTGGTACCAACCAGGTCGATCTGCTGGATGCCGAAATGATGGGGATACCAGTATTTAATGCTCCTTTTTCAAACACAAGGTCGGTTGCAGAGCTTGTAATAGCTGAATGCATTATGCTTATGCGTGGAATACCTGAGCGTAACGCATTAGCTCACAACAAAATATGGCTCAAGGCCATCAATAACTCTGTTGAAGTAAGGGGTAAGAATATAGGGGTTATTGGTTACGGGCATATTGGTTCCCAGGTTTCAATACTGGCTGAAGCGCTGGGGATGAATGTATTTTATTACGACATAGAAAAAAAACTCAATCTGGGTAACGCAAAACCTGTAGCTTCATTAAATGAACTGCTGGCTATTTCCGATACAATAACAATACATGTTCCCTCAACGGAATTAACAAAAAATATGATATCGACTGAGCAGCTGGCTATTATGAAGAAAGGAGCATGCCTCATCAATGCATCACGTGGTGATGTGGTGGATTATAAGGCAGTAGCCGGGTCGTTAAGAGACAACCACCTGTCGGGAGTGGCAGCAGATGTTTTTCCTGTAGAGCCTTCTTCCAACAGTGAGCCATTTGAAAATGTGTTGCAGGAATTTGATAATGTGATCCTTACTCCTCATATCGGTGGCAGTACAGTTGAAGCACAGGAAAACATTGGCCTGGAAGTGGCGGAAAAACTTGTCAGGTATAGCGACACAGGATCTACTCTCGGAGCTGTCAATTTTGTTGAAATATCTCTGCAGCCAAATAATTCAAAACAAAGATTCCTGCATATACATGCTAATGTTCCCGGTGTTTTGCGCGAAATAAATAATTACTTCTCATCAAGGGGCATCAATATATCTGCTGAGTACCTTCAGACCGATCCGCATATCGGTTATGTCATACTGGAAACGGAAAGCGAACTTGACCCTTCAATAATTCTCAGGGACCTTAAGAAAATACCTCATACAATAAGGGTCAGAAATCTCTATTGAAAAGGTGGTGACCGACTTTTTTTATTTCACGAACGGGTATTAAAAATTAAATACCTAAATTACATCGGGATATAATTTCCGATGTTTTACATTTTAATCCTGACCTGAGATGAAAATAAAATCAATTAAAAAGCCGGCCGGAAGAATTATAAATTGCCGTCACATTCTTCTAGCCGCCGGACTGCTGATTCTGACAGCATCGGCCGGAGCTGCACAGGGAACAAGATTACTCAGACAGCCGTCAATCAGCGATGATCATATTGCATTCGCCTATGCAGGTGATATCTGGATAGCATCAACCGATGGTTCAGATGTTCTTCGGATTACTAGTACGCAGGCTGTAGAGAGTAATCCGGTACTTTCGCCTGACGGTAAGCTTATCGCTTTCACATCGAACAGGTCGGGAACAAACTGTGTTTATGTTGTTCCTGTGGAGGGAGGTATTCCACGGCAACTCACATGGCATCCTTCCGGGGCTACAACAAGAGGCTGGACACCAGACGGGTCCTCGGTTCTTTATGCCACATCAAGAGATTTCGGGCAGCCTTCCGTTGAACACCTGTGGCTTGTCCCGGTGAAAGGTGGACCATCAGTGCAACTGACTTCACAATGGGGAACAAGCGGTTCCTTCTCCCCCGACGGTAACAGTATTGTACTCGACAGGGTTAACAGGTGGGATAAGGAATGGCGCGATTACAGGGGTGGGCAGAATACAGCACTTACAGTTCTCAACCTAAAGGATAATTCTGAAATACTGATTCCAAACGAGAGATCCAAAGACATCCTTCCTGTTTGGATGGGTGATAAAATTTATTTCCTCTCTGATCGCGACTGGACGGTTAATATCTGGTCGTTTAAACCCTCCACCAAAGAACTTAAAGAAGTAACCCACTTCAAAGGATCGGATATCAAATGGCTTTCCGGCAAGGAAAAACTGGCATACGAACGCGATGGTTATATCAATGTACTCGATCCTTCGACAGGTGAAACAAAACAACTTGATATAGCAATTACAGGTGATTTTCCCTGGGCCGAAACCAGATGGGTCGATGTCAGCGATCAGATTACGGATGCATCTGTTTCTCCCACAGGTAAACGCGCTATAATGGAAGCTCATGGTGATATATTTACTGTACCTGTTGAATATGGTGATGTGCGGAATATTACCGCCAGTTCAGGAGCCGCCGACCGTGCCCCCCTTTGGTCGCCTAAAGGTGATAAAATAGCATGGTTCTCTGATTCAGGGAACAAGGATTATGTTCTTATGATAGCATCTCAGGACGGACTGTCCAAACCGAAACAGATACCTGTCGGAGTATCAAAAATGGCCTGGGAACCTGTATGGTCACCCGATGGCAAAATGATTGCCTTTGAAGATAATGATGTAAGGATCAGGGTGCTGGATATTGAAAAAGATACCATTGTTACAATCGATACAGGAGGTATCAATATTGAAAGAGGATCTATGGGCTTAAGATGGTCTCCCGATTCCAGGTGGCTGGCTTATGCAAAAACAGGTCCCAATAATTTCCGGAGGATCACTGTGTGGTCAAAAGAAGATAACAAAGTACAACCCGTAACTAATATCTTTGCCGATTGCTTCTCACCTGCATGGGACCTCGATCGTAAACATTTGTATTTTCTTGCCAGTACAGAAGTGGCGCTGGGCTCAGGTTGGGCTAATACGAGTTCGATGAACTCAAACCCCGACTATGAATGCTATGTCATAAACCTTAACAAAAACGATCCTTCACCGTTTCAGTTACGAAGCGACGAAGAGAAATCATCTGAAAAAGCTGACAAGAAAGAGGAAGTAAAGAAACCGGAGAAAAAGAAAAAGGTAAATGAAAAAACGGCTCCTGCCGACACATCAGGCAATGTAAAGATCGATTTTTCTGATATAGACAGGAGGACTATTCCCCTGCCTATACCTGAAAGGAAATACAGTTACATTGTAAATGGCCCTCAAGGTACAGTGTTTATTGCTGAGAATGTTGAAAACAAACCCGGACTGACCCTTCAGAAATTCGACCTGAAAGAGAGAAAACTGAAAGAGTTTGCCGGTGGTGTCGGTTCAGTATCAGTATCTGCTGATGGCAATAAGCTTCTTGTCCGCTCGGGCAAGTCATGGAAAGTACTTGATGCTTCCAAACCGGGCGATGATGGCAAAACGCTTAGTGTGAACCTGCAAATGAAAATAGACAGGCAACAGGAATGGAAACAAATCTTTGAAGAGGCCTGGAGATATGAAAAGGATTATTTCTACGATCCGGGAATGCATGGCCGTAACTGGGACTCGGTGTATATCAAATATTCTCCTCTGGTACCTTTTATAAGGCACAGAACAGACCTGACATATATCCTGGACCAGCTTAACGGAGAACTTTCCGTCGGACACAGTTTTGTTGGCGGAGGCGATTTCCCTGAAGTGGAAAAGGAAAAGGTGGGACTCCTTGGCGCCGACCTTGCAGCCGATAATAACAGGTGGAAAATAAAACGTATTTATACAACAGAGAGCTGGAATCCAAACCTTACAAGTCCTCTCGACCAGCCCGGGATAAAAATCAGGGAAGGCTATTACATTGTTGGTATTAACGGGAAAGAAATGACTGCAGGCGATAATCCTTTTATGTTTCTTGACGGTACACTGGATCAGCAAACCATACTTAATATTAACAGTTCTCCCGATTTTAAAGACTCATGGACAGTAACAGTTAAACCAATAAGAAGCGAATCTGCCCTGCGTCAAAGAGCCTGGGTAGAGGACAACAGGCGTCTTGTCGACAGTCTGTCGGGCGGTCAGCTTGCATATGTATGGATACCTAATACCGGTTACCAGGGACTGGTATCCTTCAACAGGTATTTCTTTGCCCAACAAAACAAAAAAGGAGCCGTTATCGACGAAAGGTTCAACGGAGGCGGCCTCCTTGACGACTATATGGTCGACCTTATGAAAAGAACACTTCGTGCCGCCTTTACAAATGAAGTGCCGGGAGGTAAACCAGGATTGCTGCCATCAGGAATACTTGGTCCCAAAGTGTTGCTTATTAATGAGATGTCGGGCTCGGGTGGTGACTTCTTTCCATGGGTATTTAGACAACAGAAAGTGGGTCAGCTTATAGGTTCAAGAACATGGGGAGGCCTTGTTAAATCTTCCGTTCATTACAGCCTGGTGGACGGCGGGTATATAACAGCTCCGGATAATGCAATCTTCGATCCTTATCATAACGAGTGGATAGCTGAAAATAAAGGTGTCCCTCCTGATATTGATGTAAGACAGGATGCTTTATCACTGTCAGAAGGCAGGGATCCGCAGCTTGAGAAAGCAATTGAAGAAACTATGAAGCTGATTAAGAATGTAAACTTAAACATAAAGGCTCCACCATTCTCAAGACCGGCAAAATGATATTAATAAAAATATGGTAATATAAATGAAAACAGCAGTAATAACAGGAGGTACAAGGGGTATTGGTGCGGGAATGGTGAAGGACTTTCTGAAAAAGGGTTGGAATGTTGTTTATTCAGGTACCACTTCTTCTTCGGTCGGTAAGTCGGTGGAGGAGATGAAAGATACTTCTTTCACGGGCCAGTATATTGCAGTAAAATGTAATGTCGTTCTTGAACAGGATATTGACACACTTTGGAACAGAGCTGTGGAAAAATTCGGCTCGGTGGATATATGGGTAAATAATGCCGGTGTCAGCAACGACAGGGTGACATTTAACATGATGGATACCGATAAGTTTGAGAAAGTGATAGACATAAATGTAAAAGGCCTGATGCTGGCAACACATATTATTTATAACAGGATGAAAAGCCAGGGAAAAGGAGCAATATATAACATGGAAGGTCTGGGCAGTAACGGTCGAAAAATCCCGGGACTTACACCCTACGGCACATCAAAATGTGCAGTACGGTATTTTACCGATGCCTTTTCGGCAGAAGTAAAAAGCGGTCCTGTAATTGTTGGAACGATAAGTCCGGGCATGGTCCTCACAGACCTAACGCTCAAGCCCCTCAGGGAAGATCCGGAAAACAACAGGCAACTGATAAAGGTTTACAATATCCTAGCCAACGACCCGGAAACTGTAACACCATTCCTTGTAAAGAAAATGATTGAGAACAGAAAAAACGGTGCCAAAATCTCATGGCTGAACTCCCGGAAGGTAATGACAAGGTTTATCCTGGCCCCGTTTTCCAACAGGGATATTGTAAGTAAATACCTGAAATAAAAACACATAGCCATCAACAGAAATTTCTGATAACAAATAAACTTTTTTACAGTCAGACTTGGTTGCTGAGTCATAAGGGAACTCCTTCAAAGGCAATATCCTGATCGAAAAAGCCCCGGAATAATGATGGATATTCCCCAAGGGCTCCGCACACCTGTTTGCACTTCCTGGTGAATTCCTGATTTTCCATAAAGCAGAAAAACAGCTGAAGATGTATTTAAAATTGATTTTTTATGTTTATTTGCGAAAAATTGACTTACCCGAGCGGCACAGAGAATAAATGATAAAAATCATAATTTAAGGATAATACATTGTATTGGTGTATTTTGCCTTCTGATGCCGGAGGGTTATTGGGAAAATATTAGGACAATAAGAATTAAATAAACCATTTGATCGTTTCTGTACTTTTCACCGGGAATTAATTACATAAAACACAAATTTCTTTTATGGCAATGCCCCGCTTAACAGGACATGTAAGAGATATATGTTTTTAACTTAAATAATGATCTTTTATGTTACTTCATCATCAATTTGTAAGGATGGCAAAAAAGAATTCCGGAAAGCTCGCCATCATTGACAGGACAACCGGGAGCAGGATCACATATTCGAAAGCCCTGATCGGAGCACTTATCCTTACTTCTAAATTCAGGAAATATGATGAAGGTTTCATTGGAATAATGGTACCTACATCGGCCGGGTGCTCTCTTGCCTCGGTGGCAGCCCTCATGAGCGGCAGGATACCTGTTATGATTAATTATTCGACAGGGGCGGAGGCCAATGCAAGGTATGCCCAGAAGAAATGCAATTTCAAAACAATCATTACTTCAAAATCACTGCTTGAGAAGATCGCCTGCCCTGTTATCGACGGGATGGTTATGCTTGAAGATATTATGGAAAGTGTAACCAGTGGAGAAAAGATAAAAGCCGCATTAAAATCCAAACTCCCTTTAAACACCCTGCTGAAAAGTATTCACCAGGGTGATGAGAAAGACACTGCCACAATACTTTTTACCAGCGGCAGCGAAAAAGATCCTAAAGCTGTTCAATTAAGTCATTTGAATATATCCTCCAATATTGCCAGTTTCAGCGAACATCTTGGTATTGTCAGTTCGGATATTCTTCTGGCTAATCTCGTGTTTTTTCATGTATTCGGTCTTACAGTCAACCTTTGGGTATCCTTCTATCATGGCCTGACGATGATTACCTATGCCAACCCTCTTGACTTTCAGACCGTAAGTAACATAGCTCGTGAAGAAAAACCTACAATGATGGTAGGTACACCCAGTTTCTTCTGGGGCTATCTTCATAAATCCGAGCCCGGTGACTTCAGATCGCTAAGGCTGATGGTGGCCGGCGCTGATAAATGTCCAGATGCCCTGCGGGAAGGGTATAGAAAGAAACACGGAGTAACATTACTTGAAGGATACGGTGCTACGGAAACCTCACCGGTAATTTCTGCAAATACCCATGAGAATAATAAACCGGGAAGCACGGGCAAGGTAATACCGGGCATCCAGGTTAAAATAGAACATTTTGAAACCGGAGAAGAATGCCGAAAAGAAGAAGTAGGCAAAATTCTCGTTAAGGGGGATTCAGTGATGAAAGGATACTATAATGATCCGGAACTGACAAAAGCTGCCATTACTGACGGCTGGTACGACACCGGAGATATGGGATACCTCGATGAAGACGGGTACCTCTGGCACGCAGGAAGATTTAAAAGGTTTGCAAAGATAGGAGGTGAGATGGTGTCACTCGTAAAAGTTGAGAATACACTTGAAAAACATCTTCCCATGGGTGTCTCCTGCTGTGTGGTGGAAGTATCTGATGAGAAAAAGGGTGCGTCAATAATTGCTACAGTTAATATTGAGGTCAACAAGACTGAAATACTTAAGAAGATGGGCGCTGAATTACCGAATATAGCCCTGCCCCGGCAGTTCGTCGTAATAAAGGACCTGCCAATGATGGGTACAGGGAAAATTGACTTCCGAAGTGTGACAAAGATAGTCCAGGATATTCTCAACAACTCATAAAACGACTGAGGTAATACGGATTCCCTTAATTTACTCAGCGATCACCGTCAGTTCCACAGGATATCAAAATAAACTGTCGTTTTGCATTAAGTGACGACAGGACTACTAAGGTGATCTCGGGAAATCGCCCGGCAACAATAAAACCAACATGTATAACCGGATTTCAGAACTAAGCCGGTTCAGTATTTGTTTGGTCCTTATTACCCGTTCCTTTACAATACATCTCCCTGTAATGTTCTCTCCACTCATCAGACCTTACTTTTTTTCTTCTGCTGTCATGATGACCCGGAGCTACCCCGGTGAGCAATATTTTGGAGAGGATGAATAAACCGGCTGTCTGCCAGAAATTGAGAACAGGTCCGTGAAACAACGACGGGATTAATGCATTCCACAGGCTCATTGTAATAAAAACTGCCAGGAAAACAAATCCAATCCCCAGAATAGCAAATCCAGTGAACTTAAAAATTTTTAGTGTTTTCATTTTATTTATCTTTTAAAAGTTTATACAGCTGTTCCAGATTATGCCTGAGGGCAAGTACTGCGTATCGTTTTCGAGAAATGAGAGTACTGACAAGAATGCCTGTTTTATCAGATACTTCTTTGAAACTCATTTCTTCAAGTTCATTTGCCACAAATATGCTTCTTTGCTCTTCAGGCAGTTCGGCAAGAGTTTTGTCGATGACTTCCCATATCTTTTGCTTTATCTCTTCTTCATCAGGAGTACTGCCAAGCGATGGTAATATGTCCTCGAGACTCAGGGGATCATCGTTCTCCTCAGAAACGAAGTCGCTATAGCTAAGGCTCAAATATCTCCTTTTCCTGAAGAGATCAATGATCCTGTTATCCGCCACCCTGTAAATCCATGATCTCAGGTTTTCAATTCTGCGAATGTCCCTGAATCCAACAGTAAGCTGGTAGAAGACATCCTGCAGAATGTCTTCAGCTTCAACAGTGCCCGGGGTTCTTTTACGGATATAGCCAAGCAACCTGTTGTGCTCTAGTCTGTAAACCTCGCTTATCTTATCTGAATCATTCGGACTCATATTGAGAACTTCTTTTGCTCCTGAGACGAAACAGCCGATAAAATATTTTAAATTCTTTCACGAATTTATTAAAATTAATTTAATAATCTGAATATTAAATACTTATACTTTGTGAGTATTGAGCTTCAGAAGGCATTTTATCTGAAATATCATTATATTTACTGATACTAAACCTAATATATGCCGCGATGAGTATTATCAGATTCAACCCAAGACACTTACTGCCTGTTTTTCTGCTTGCACTTTCACAACTGGTTTTTTCACAGGCAGAGTACTGGACATTTTTCAGGGGCAGCAATCTGAATGGAATTGCTGAAAATGAGAACATACCATTTAAATGGGATAGTGCAGCAGTTAAGTGGAAAACAATGATACACGACAAAGGATACTCATCGCCTGTTGTATACGGCGACCAGATATGGATAACAACTGCCTCTCTTAATGGCAATGAGCTATATGCCGTATGTACAGATTTTAATACGGGAAAAATCATTCACGATATAAAAGTCTTTTCACCATCAGAAGTTGAAGGGAAACATACTCTTAACACTTATGCTTCGCCAACTCCATGCATAGAAAAAGACTTTGTATATGTTCATTACGGCAGTCTTGGTACAGCATGTATTAACACTTCCAGCGGGGCCATAATCTGGAAAAGAACCGATCTGAAATGCAAACATGTGCAGGGCCCTGCCTCTTCACCAATTCTATATAAGAACCTCCTTATACTGCACTATGAAGGCACTGATGTAAGGTTTATAGTTGCACTGGACAAAGCGACAGGAGAAACGGTTTGGAGAGTTGACAGGCCGGCAGAACCTTATATTCCTTTACCTGAAATTGGAAGGAAGGCTTATATTACACCAATAATAATCAATGTTAAAGGGCAGGACATGCTTATCTCTGACGGCTCGGCGGTATGTATCGCATACGATCCGGAATCAGGCAGGGAGATATGGCGGGTTGTAGATGGTGCTGAATCAACAATAGCCATGCCTGTAACTGAAAAAGGTATCCTTTACTGGTACACAGGATTCACGGAGGACAGCAGCGGGAAATATACAGAGTTCATTGCCGTGAACCCTAACGGAAAGGGAGACATTACAGGTACCAATATTCTCTGGAAGAAAAAAGAAGAACTTTCACGCAACCAGTGCCTTACTCCTGTCATAAAAGACGGTCTTATATATACCGTAAACACACGCAACACAATGATGTGCATCGATGCCTCAAACGGTAAGGAGGTTTGGACCACCCATGTTGGTTCAAACTGGGATGCGTCACCACTTTTTATAAATGGCAATATCTGGTTTTTCTCTGTAAGAGGAGATGTGCTAACCCTTAAGGCGGGCAGAAAATATGAAGTGATTGCCCGTAATAAAATGGATTCCGGTATATGGGCAACTCCTGCCGTTCTCAGAAACTCCGTAATCTTAAGGACGGAGAAATATCTCTGCCGTATAAGCAGTAACTAACCGGGCTGAATCGAACAAGTAGCTAATAAATTTGTTTATATTTAATTGAATAACAGATTAAACCATTAATTACCAAATCATGGATGTTCCTCTTTTTTCAGTCGTTATAACTACATATAACAGAGCTGAACTTCTTAAAAGAGCACTTGACTCACTCGTTTTACAGACTGAAAAAAACTGGGAAGCTATTATTGTGGATGATGAAAGTACTGACAATACTTATAACAAGATCTTACCTTATATTGAAACATACCCGGCCATCAGTTACATTAAAAAAGAACACAGTGGTGAACCACTTTCAAAAAATGCAGGTATATTTTCTGCTTCAGGAAAGTATATAACATTCCTCGACTCGGATGACGAATATGCTTCTGAACATCTGGAACTCAGAAAAGAGATACTTGGTGATGATGTTTCATTGGATTTCCTTCATGGCGGTGTTAAAATAATTGGAAATCCTTTAGTACCAGACAGATTTGATCCTGAAAAGTCAGTTCACCTTAGCGAGTGCGTAATTGGAGGCACCTTTTTCATCGAAAGGAATGTTTTATATGAGCTTGGAGGCTTCAGGAATATATACCTGGGGGCAGATGCGGATCTTCTCGACAGAGCTGTCAGAAAAGGAGTTAAAATCCTCAAAACAGATCACCCCACCTACATTTACCATCACGAAGTGGAAGATTCAATAACCAATATGTTGTTTTCAGATAATAATACCGGCGATAAAAGACTGTTGCCGGAATAAAAACCATGACCATGAAAGCATTGACATCAGTAGAAGTAAAGGAGAAAATTTCAGCAGACCTTAAGGAATGGAAATATGACGGGAAAATGATATCGCGTGAATACACTTTCAGTGATTTCAGGGAGGCTTTCTCATTTATGACATCCGTTGCCCTCGTAGCAGAAAAAAATGATCATCATCCCGACTGGTCTAATGTTTATAACAAGGTAAAAATATCGCTCCAGACACACTCTGCAGGCGGCATTACGCAAAATGACATAGACCTTGCGAAAGCTGCAGACAAATCTTTTAAGAAGTTTGTCTAGATATGAATAGTATGCCAAAATAATATCCCGGAAATAATTGTCCATTTCTTCTTAACCCTGGTAAACGAAGCGTTACCCTGTATTATCAGCTCATCCTGTACCAGATGGAAATCAACTGACACCTCCTGTTAAAATACTATCATCAGAATGGTCTGGTGATCACTATAATAAGTCTTGGGGCATACTGGTTGTCATCCCTTTCCGGGTGAACTTTAAGGAAGTATATTAAAAAAGCCGGTTAATTATAACCGGCTCATTGTCTTACTTATGAAATTGCAATTTGTTTTGGTGGTTTTGGCTTAGCCTCTTCCTTCTTAGGAATTGTAACACGAAGAATACCATTGTCATACTTCGCATTAATCTTTTCACTGTCGGCCGTGTTGGGAAGTGTGAAGGACCGGCTGAACGACTGGTAGCTGAACTCTCTGCGTGCAAACTGCTGGCCATCCTTTGTCTCATTTTCCACTTTCTTCTCAGATGAAATTGTTAGTGTGTCGTGATTAAGTTCAATGTTAAAATCCTTTTTGCTGAGACCGGGCGCTGCAAGTTCAACTTCAAAATCATCTTCACTCTCCTTGATATTGACTGATGGCAGAGTTGTGTCGGTAGTTGAATAATGCCTGTTAGTCCAGTCAAACATATCATTCTCGAAAAAACGATCGAAAAATGTTGGAAACTGATTTGAAAATCTAACTATTGCCATGATTCATTCCTCCATATTTTAAAGTTCAACATATTGTTTTCGATAGTAGTTTATCAAATTAAATGCCACATCTTTCAGTCAGATCAGGCAGAAAATTTAATTGCCGGAAAATGAATATTTTATTAAATCCTGTAACTTTATGCCAATGTCAATATGACAACCAACATGCTGCAAGTCATGCCATTATGACACAGTAAAACATAAAGACCCGGAACATTATTTAATAATTTTATAGAAGCATGGTATTAAACGGAGTCCCACGGAGGATACACAGAATCCCGATAGCAAAAGAGTCACAGTGTCATACGCATTGTTCGAAGATTTGATCGATTGATCGCTGCCACAGTCTTCTTCAACTGTGTTGCCATTGCGCATTTATGCCCTGACACCTGCCGCCTGAAGCCTTATACCCTTGGACCCTGTGTCTTGTGCCACACGTCTTACGCCATCAATACCTGTGATCAAGCCAGTGTATTATATTCAGAAGCAGCTTGAGATTACCCTTTGCAAAATCGGAATTAAGTCCCGCCCGGGCTAGATTGTGCCCTGTAAGCTGGGCAGTGAACATGGCTGCTTCACCAAAAACAACAACTCGTCCCTTACCGAATTCCAGGTAAGCACCCTGTACCCATGTACTGTCGAGCGGAGTGAGTTTTGTTGACCTGTTGAATACCCAGGCGGTATCGGGTTCAAGCAGTGTATATCTTTTATCGAAACGAATAATGGGAACAGCACCACCAGGGATCCTGAATGCCTGTCCGGTGAAAGATACCACGCTGTCAGTCTTTTCCGAACTGTCACGTCCATTTGATATGATATCTGATGTAAGCGTGTTGTCGGAACGTGTAAAAAATGTGGTTCCGCCACTTGCCGTATCTACGGCAAATCCGTTGGTGAAGTTGAAACCAAAAGCAGCAGCAAGATCAGATGCAGCCCCTCCCATTGGCAAATGATCGGCTATAAGGAATAATGAGCCTCCTCCCTCTACCCATTTTTTTACATCTTCAATCTCCTGAGGGGAGAAAGCTGAAGGGGTAGGTTTGTACCAGTGCTGAACATTTATTTTATTCATGGCATTGGCTATTACAAGTATTTTTATGCCCCGTAAAGCAGAAAGATCAAACCTCCCAGCATAACCTTTCACAACATATCCGTCTTTTCTCAGAACTCTGGCAAAAGGATCATACCTGCCATTCAGAGTATGAAAGTTGTTGTGACCCTCATCGATAGCGATCAACGAACCTCTACCTTCAGGGTACTCCGGATGGGCAATAACCGGGTCATAGTCATTATCAGGTATCTGTTGCGAAAAAAGTTCCACATGTAGGGAAAAGACAAGAAAGCTCAGAATTAACAGCCTTGTTTTCATACAATTATATTAATAAATTTACAGGGTCAGAAGATAAACGTAAAGATATGCAATTTATTTGGTGCACTACAGTCTTTGACCGACATCCTGAATCACGGGTAGAGTTTTCCTTGTCTAATGTCTTACATCTTTACAGAACATACTAGACACTTTTTTGTTAAAATTATAAAATGAAGAGAATAGAAATAATATCATCCAGTGTAAGAAAGGGCAGGCAGAGCCACAGGGTTGCCCTCTTTTTTAAAAAATATCTCGAACAAAACCGTTTGGCATCAGCAGAGATACTCGATCTCGACAGTTACCGGTTCCCCATTTTTGAAGAAAGACTCAGATTACAGGAAGCTCCCCCGGATAATGCCATTGAATTTGCAGCCAGAGTAAAGGAGTCTGATGGCATTATTATTGTCACCCCGGAGTATAACGGGGGTTACCCTGCAAGCATTAAAAATGTTATAGACCTTCTCTATGATGAATGGCACAGGAAGCCTGTAGCCATATCAACAGTTTCTGATGGTAATTATGGTGGAAGCCAGGTTATAATGTCCCTGCAATTCACGCTGTGGAAAATGCGTGCATGGACTGTTCCTGCCAGGTTTCCTGTTCCCAATGTAGATGAGAATTTTGATGAACAAGGAAATATAACAGGGAGACCATCTGTGGAAAAAAGAGCGAAGAGCTTTATTGATGAGCTGATCTGGTGCATTGAAGCCGGGAAACTCATGGTGAAACCGGATAACAAAGAATAGTTAAAAACAGAAAATAAGACAATATATGTCAGCCACCCTGAGGCTATAAAGGATTAATGACTAACCATGCAATATTAAAAAAGAAATATGTCTGATATTGATAATCATTCAATAAACGCTGATTCAAAATCCAGGATGCCGGTACTTTTTATCGGACACGGAAGTCCCATGAATGCCATAGAAGAAAATGAATTTGTGGCCGGCTGGCGGCAGGTTGCCGGGACTATTCAAAGGCCCTCGGCAGTGTTGTGTATCTCAGCCCACTGGGAAACATATGGTACATATGTGACATCAATGAAATATCCCAGGACAATTCATGATTTCGGTGGTTTTCCCCAGGAATTGTATGAGATACAATACCCGGCTCCGGGAGATCCTGGCCTGGCTGCAAGAACTCGCGACATAATAAAAAATGGTATTACCCTCGACAATAACTGGGGACTTGACCATGGTACGTGGAGTGTAATAAGACATTTTTACCCTCATGCCGATATTCCGGTAATCCAGCTCAGTTTGAATTACAATAAAACTCCAAGGCAACATTTCGAGATGGCACAGGAGATGCGAAAATTACGCGATCAGAATGTCCTGGTTATCGGGAGTGGTAACATGGTACATAATCTGTCCAAGATAAGCTGGGATAAGATCGATGAACCAGGTTTCGGCTATGACTGGGCAATTGAAGCTAATGACAGGATGAAAGAATTTATTCTTTCCGGCGACTATGCCTCACTTATGAATTATAAGGACCAGGGAACTGCTTTTGACCTCGCGATACCATCTCCTGAACACTTCCTGCCACTGCTTTATACACTTGCTCTCAAGGAAGAGAAAGATGACATCGAAATATTCAACGACAAAGCTGTTGCGGGGTCGCTTACAATGACATCACTCAAAATTGGCAATATAAACTGAAAGGGTGCATCTAATTATTCGTGCAAATTACATTTGCGTATGAAACAACTTTTTTGAAGTCTGCCTGAAAAATATAATTCCGACGCCAAATCCTGTGCTTTTAGTGTTATTATCATAACTTATATTAACCCCCGGTCCGATTGTCCACCCCTTATTCAGGTCGAACTCAAAAGACGTTTCAAAGGTAACTACACTTGACCGCTGGCACAACACATCCATTGTAAGCGACTTACTGCCATGAAGGTTCATCCGGTAGCCTCCCAGCACCCCATAATCAAGGCTGTCTGTTGTAAAGCCTTTTTTTGATTCGCCATAAGCATTAAAATATAAAACACCTCCTGGAAGATTCTTTGCAATAATAAATGTTGCCACAACATTTGTTTTCTGCCCCTTCACATTAAAAGGAACGAGCAGGGATATCATACTGGATATTGTAGGAAAACCATCATGTTCCCATGTCCACCTCTGAAGCCATGACAGACCAACCGACTTCTCTACATCTGTTATTCCTTCACCGGCATCAAGTGCCGGTACAATAAGGCTAAAAAGGCTGTTCCTCATGAACCCTTTTTCAGAAGGGGTGCATCCCAGGTTTAACTGGTAATGGTACTGGTTACCGGTTTGACCCGATCCGGATAATGAATAAAATGGCATCCGTGGAGGGGCCGGCTGGCCATCAGTGACTGAATTAAATGACACATCAGTCTGGAAGTCTGTAATGCTGTCCTGCAGCAGATAGCTCCTTTTCAATTCAGGAACCCCGTGAGACCCCTGGGCAAACAGGAGGCAGCCTGGAAATAAAAGTATGACAGTTATTAAATTCTTCATCCAAAAAATCCCGGCCATATTTCACGCCTGGTCTTAAAATATAACAATATGAAGACTTTTTGTTCAATCAAACCAGCACTTTTAAAAGTTTTATATAAAGACGGGTAAATACGAACCAAATTGACGATGCTATGTTAATCATACAGTGATGAATTTGTAATTTTGCGACCAGCACTGTAACAAAAAAACTGGCATATGACAAAGCAAAAGGATTCTTTTTCTAATTTTATAAGGTATTTAACATTTAAGTGAAATGAAAATCAATAATAACGATGAGATATTTGCCGCCGATGTTGATATGGAAGGAGCAAAGGATGTTAAAATGAAGATACTTATTGGTACAGGAGATGAGTCAGAAAATATAATAATGAGACATTTCTTTATTGCACCCGGTGGTAACACCCCGTATCATCAGCATAATTACGAACATGTTATAAAGGTGGAGAAAAACAAAGGCATTGCGGTTGACGAAAAAGGAGGGGAACACGAAATAAAAGCAGGCCAGAGTCTTTTTATCAGACCCAACGACCTGCATCAATTCAAAAATCCTTATAACGAGGTATTTGAATTCATTTGCATTATCCCTAACCCGATGAATATTAAGTAAGGATTAGTTCCCTGACTGTGTCTTTTCATCATTGTCTTCTACTTTCTTGAGATGCATACCGCATACCGGGCAGTCACCCGGTTTGTCGTATGTCTTATCTCCTTCACAATGCATCGGACAATAATACTTTGATTCTTTTTGGTCTTCTTTTGCTTTCATGATATTATCTGTTTCTGTTATACATTCCCATTCCATTTCCTGGTCCCATCATTCCGTTCTGATAGTACATATGTCCCATATAATTCATCATCATATTGTTATGGTACATAAGGTTTACCATCTCACGGCTGAAAGTTGAATCGGTTGCTGCCACACTGATCATGTTTCCCATCATTGTTCTGAGCAGTGCCGGATTATGTTTCATAAGGTATAACATCTGTTCCTGGTTCATAACCGGGTAATGATCTTTACCCCATGCATTATTTTTAGCTCCTGATGTGTCATTCCCATAATACATCATCATTGCATACCTGTTATTATGCATATCCTGCATAAACTGCGCCATAAGATTAGGGTTGTTCAGAATTGTATTGAACACCTCCTGGCGGGTTTCCGGCTTTTCCAAAAGCCCTTTGACATCTGTCGTCTGCTGCATTGAGCTGAGAGTTATGATTGTCAAAAGTGAAAATATCCATATAAATGCCTTCATGATTTTAAAATTTAAATGTTAATTCTAAAAAATCCGGCTTCAATTGCCATAACCTGCTGTTTCACGTACATCCCTCCAACCAGTTTATCTGTTCTTCTGTCACCGGTAAGGGAATATCACTGGTAATCCCAGTTTCCTGCTATCAAATTAACCCTGTATATTCCTTTTCTTCTCCTGAAATTCGTCATTGCTAATCTCTCCCCTGGCATATCTCTCTTTGAGAATATCGAGGGCAGACTTTCCTGTTCTTGCTGTTCCGTTGTTCTGGTTAATCAGTTTTATAACCAGCCAGATCACAACACCCAGGAGGAGCACACCCGGGAGCCAGCTCCATCCCATTCCTCCGAAATAATGATACATACCGTACATAATAATTTAAGTTTTAATTGTTGATATAAAGGTACAACACAACAGAAACTAATATGTTATATAATTTTAAGATAGATTTACACCTTTTTCAGGTCAGGCAACCCCATCTATTGTTTGTCTCTTGCTGTTTGCTACCTCTTTGAAGTGAGTTGGCGTGAGACCGGTGATTTTTTTGAACTGGCTGGAGAGATGAGCAACACTGCTGTAACCAAGTCTGAAAGCTATTTCGCTCAATGTCAGCTCATTATAAGTAAGCAACTCTTTTGCTTTCTCTATTTTCTGAAGTATAAGGTAATGTTCGATAGTTGTTCCTGTTACTGATGAAAAGAGGTTGCTCAGGTAATTATAGTTTTTATGCAATTTTGATTCTATTATACTGGAATGATTATACTTTGTTTCATCCTCTGAATAATGAACCATCTCAATAATCAATGTTTTAATCTTTTCTATTATTTGCTGGTTATTGTCTTCAATAATCTCAAAACCAATTTTTCGTAAACTGCTTCCTATTTTTTCCAGCTCTTCCCTGCTAATGTCATCAGAAAATTCTGCTTCACCAAGATTAACTGATTCCGGTTCATATCCGGCTTCTCTGAATATTGCATCAACAGCCGTAATACGCCTGTTGCAGACCATGTTCTTAATATAAACCTTCATGATAAGCTTAAAACCATTCAATAAAATTTACCCGCACAGCAACATTAGTTATTAAGATGTTCCCGGCAGTCAGTAAGCTTTGTAACATGACATGCCGAACATACTCCATCTTTATTAAGCTGTCCGTTCTCAAGGGCACATGAATGAGCAGGAAATTCCGAACCCGGCTCAAACAACAGCCTTATCCCGAATGCCAGTACCATCAATGCAATCAGGACAACCGATATAAGTAACAACTTTAGTATCATAATTCAAAATTTTTTTATAGTTCATCATTGTCCTATATTAATATTAAACACAACAGGATTGTTTATGTTTTGAAAAACAATGAATACCTGATAAAAAAAGGTCTTGCGGTCGTGCGGTCTTGCGGTCGTGCGGTCGTGCGGGCTTGCGGTCGTGCGGGCTTGCGGTCTTGTCGAAGTTAGGCAAGGATTACTGACTATCATTTACTTCTGATATCAGGGTATGCCTGGCCGCAGCATCAGGATGGTTTTGGTGTCGTGCCGTTAACACTGCTTACTGTTACGGATTAATTACTCAACGTGCAATAATTTCTCATTACAAATCAATGAATACTGTCACAATCGCTCCTGTCTCATTTGCTACCGGTAACTATCGTGACGGTATTCATAGTGATAAAATACCTCACCCCACTCACCCCAAACTTTTTAATACTCCCTTATTTTCAGCGAAACCTGGTACCCGTCGGCTTCGATCAGAGGCATTCCTTCTTTTTCAGTCCCTTTCACTGCATCATATTCGGTTTTGGAACCCTGAATAATCTTAACAACAGGTTTAAAAGATGATTCGTTAATATCCAGATCGGCATATGTAATATTTGCTTTAAACCTGCAATCCATATTCCTGGGTATGCCCAGGCTTACCTCAAGATATTTGCCATTCACGAGAAGTTTACTGAAATCATTACCCACAGCTCCAATGCTGAACTTATCATTATATCCTTCACTCTCTGTAAGTACACCGGCCAGATTGTCAATTTTATAGCTACAATACTTTGACTCGCTTATTACAAGTGAACTCAATCTTGCAACAGATAACCTGTCATTATATGAAGAGCTTATCGTACACTTACCGGCAACATCGAAATCATAATCGGCATATTTTGAATTGATGGCCAGGTCTTTTACTGTTACTATTGCTACGGTTCCTTCATAGAAATTAATATCAGCATCTTCTGCACCATCTGCTTTCAGATCAGTGTATTTGGCTGCAATAGTTATATTCCCGGTCTTACTGAAAGTATATTTATCGTTATACCCGTCGATTTTGATGTTCCCTGTTGTCCTGAAAGCAATCCTCGAATATTTCGATTCAATATCAAGCTCACCAGTATTGCCTCCATCAAGCCTGCTGTTGTAAAGGTTTGCTTTCAGATCGTTTACATCTTTGAATTCTATTGTACTGTATTTATCAGTTATTTCTGTCTTACCGCCCATATTGTTTCCATAGAAGTTATCATTGTACAGGTCGATCCTTGACTGACCAGAGAAGTTTTCCATATTTATCTCGGAATATTTTGAGCTGAAAACAAGGGAACATCCTTTAGGAATCCATAACTCCCCTCTCATGTCGAAAGAGCTGAGACTTATTGTTTTACCATTTTTAAGCTTGATTGTTGTCCTGCCAAGTATAGTATTCCTGTTGCTCCAGAACCTGTTATCGAATGCAACATCCGTTGCTGAATGACTGAAAACAAGGTTACTGAGATACTCATTGAGAGCTGAAGCATCATCTTCCGACCGGGCATCCGCATCAACTATAAGACGGTATTCCGCCTCAGCCTTATCCCAGGTATGAATTACAAGATCGCAGTCGTAGTTATTAGCTTCAACCCTTGCATCAGGATTAACTTTATAATTCCAGTTATATGTTTTCTGAACCGACATACCCGGTGTAACGGCCTGGCATAGCAATCCACCGTATATCATAATTAGCAGGGTTGTACTAAATAGTAGTTTTGTCAGTTTTTTTGTTGTTTTCAAATTTTTCATGGCTTTCAGATTTATTTGTTTCAAGTATTATCAGCTCCAGAAGGCGGATTTTCTGTTCATAAGTAGCAAATATTGTGTTAATCACCCGTTCATCCGGTCCCAGCACTTTCAGATCATGCATCGATCGGGAATATATAGTGTCAAGCTTTTTTATCTCTAAGAATAACTGGCGTATCACACTGTCCTGTGAATGACTGTACGATCTGACTTCATCGGTCTTAAATTTAACAGTGGCTTTATATAGCATCTCCTTCCTTCCCAGCTCGGAACTTATTGATGATAAGGCCACCTGCTTTGAAATTTTTTGTTTCTTACTTATGATATCACTTGTAATATATCCAAGGAAGAAGATAATGATTGAGGCAGCGGCAAAGTTCCTGATATGTATAAAACTTATTCTCAGGCTCTTTTTGTCAGTACCGGCACTGCCTTCATGCAGTTTCTTTTTTATGCCACCCCAGATGACATCATCATCCGGCGACTCAACATCAAGGTCAGTACGTCTCTCAGACAAATACTTTTCAATTTTCCGTGACATATAATTTTTGTTTAAGTTCCCTGTTTAGTATTCCAAGCGCTCTTCTGTATTGCGACTTGCATGTTGATTCCGAGATTCCGAGCAGGCCGGCTATCTCGCGATGCTTGTATCCTTCAAGCGCATAGAGCACGAGTACTGTTCGTCCACCTGCCGGCAGGTTTTTAATATATTCATGTACTATTTCAGGTGTTACTGTTATTTCTGTTTCCCTTTCATCAGAATCTGCTTCATGTAAATGATCATCTATATTCACAAAATCAAATCGTATGTTCCTTAGATGAGTGATACAATTATTTATTACAATACGCTTGAGCCAACTGCCAAAAGCATTATGATCGGCCAGCTCGTCAAGCTTCTCAAAAGCGGTAATAAAAGATTCCTGAAGGATGTCTTCAGCATCCATTTTATTATTTAGAAACCTTATTGCAATATTGTACATCGCTTTTGAATATCGTTTATACAGTATGAACTGGGCATTTACTTCTCCCCTTCTGCATCTGTCGATCAGATTTGTTATATGTAAAGTCTCGCCGTCCATCTTTTCAATCTAAGGACTTAAAAAGTTACAAATAGTTGGAATAATAAGACAAAATAATTTTATTCGGGATTTTGTAATTTTATATTCGTCTTAACCAGGTTCACTTTTAAACCTAAAACAATCATAAATGCAAAAAATAAAAAAATCCATTCCCCTGAAAATAATACTGATTATTGCTATCCTGGCATCTGCATCTGTTAACTGTTACCCTGGAACAATGATCAGTACCGGCAGCGATATGACTGTTTTTACAAATCACCTGATACCAGTTCCGCAGAGTATGTCATTCACCGGTAATATATTCGAAGCAGGCAGTGAATGGAAGATTAGTGGACTGAATAACATGGCCTGCCATGAGAACCTGATTAGTATCCTGAAAGGAGGGATAGAAGAAAGATGGGGTATATCTATCCGGGAATCAGATAAAATAAGCAATGCCCGCAAAGTAATAAAACTCTCTGTTGATCCGGGTGCAGTATCTACAGGTGCAACCATGCAAGCAGTGGATAATTCAGTTGCCGGTCAGGCATATATTATCAACCTGCGTCCTTCGGGTATTTCTATCACAGCCAATACTCCCGAAGGCCTGTTCTATGGCATCCAGACTCTTCTTCAGCTGGCGGTTGCTGAAAATGGCACGGTAAAACTGCCGGAAGGGGAAATTCATGACTGGCCTGTTTTAAAACTAAGGATTATATACCGGGATTGTGCACATCATCTTGAGAGAATTGAAACATTCAAACGGTTAATAAGGCAGGCAGCCTCATATAAGATCAATGCAATCGCACTTAAACTTGAAGGACATTTTCAGTTTCAAAATGCAGGGCCGGTAATTGAACCAAATGCACTTTCGCCTGAGCAATACCAGGAACTGACTGATTATGCAGGAAAATATTTCATTCAGCTGATCCCATATCTTGATGCACCTGCACATGTGTCTTTTATTCTAAAACACCCTGAATATGACAGCCTTAGAGCTCTGCCATTTTCAAATTATGAGATGAGCATTGTAAACCCCGGGACATACCGGCTTATCTCCGGCATGTTCACCGATCTCATAAATGCCAACAAAGGTGTTAATTATGCACTCCTGTCAACAGATGAAGCTTATTATGTTGGCAAAAGCCCTTCTGACAGTGCTATCTCAGGATCCATGGGAGGCAACGGGAGGCTGCTGGCCGGTTTCATTTCACAGGTTGCGCGTAAACTGCACGAAATGGGCAGAGATGTGATTTTCTGGGGTGAATTTCCCCTGACACCCGGAGATATTAAATATCTTCCGCCATACATGATTAACGGCGAATACAATAAAACATGGTCACCTGAATATCACAAGAAAGGAATACGCCAGTTAATATATACATCCACCCAGGGAGAAGAACCTCTTTTCCCAAATTACTATCATTTCACCAGAGCGGATAAAGAGGTTGTTCAAGGCAGGCTTTATCCCAACAATGATGAACCTGAAGGAAGAGTACAGGGCTTAATAAAAAATATCAGTTCAGCTTTATCAGACAAGGATCCTTCGGTTATTGGTGTTATAGTGGCAGCCTGGAGTGATGCCGGACTTAATCCTGAGAGCTTCTGGTTGGGTTATGTTACAGGAACGGCATATGCCTGGAACAATAATTGCCGGGGGGCTGCTGACCTTACCGGCAGGTTTATGAAATCCTTTTACGGTCCGAATGCCCGGGAAATGGAAAAGATCTACAGGTTAATGAGCACACAGGCTGAATTTTACAATTTGAGCTGGGAAAGGAGCCCATCCGGTTTAAGAACGCCGATAATTGGAAACTCTGAAGGTATCTTTAATGTTCCGCGACCTGCAAACGATAAAACATTGCCTCCCCTGCCTTTACCTTCTCCAGCCGACCTCTCGCTGAACTCCGGCGTGAGCGGTAGAAATGAATGGAGGAAAGGAGCAGCTCTCTATTTCCTAAAAGAGAATAATGAACTTGAAACCCTTATTAAAAGAAATTTACACAAAGGGGTTAACCAGCAGCATAATCTCGAAATATTTTTATCAATTGCCGCTGTCTGCAGGCATAACATAGATTTTATTTTAAGTCTTGACGCAATAGACTCTCTCATTCGGGAGGCGTCAAAAAAAGCAGGAACAGAACCGGCATATGCATTGCAAATGTTGGATAAGGCTGTTAAAAAGTCGGTATCCATAACTCTTAATCGCGATAGTATTTTCAAAGACATCACAGAATTGTGGTACCGCGACTGGTACCCTTTGGAAGAAGAAGCCAATAACCGTAAATTTCTTTTCGAAGTAGATGATGTAAAAGACCACCTCCCGGGAAGAACAATTGACCTAAGTTATCTCTTTTATCCTGAAATAAACTATCATCTGGAAGACTGGACAAGGGAAATTACAAAAATCATGAATAGGTTTTCGGAGGCTCACAGCCTTTAATCTTTCAGACCAATTTCTGTCAACGGCAAAAAAATTGTAACTTGTTTACATCATTTTACTAACCGGAATACCTATTATATGACAATAGCAGTTATCGCAATTTTTATTCTTGGCTATATTGCAATAGCAACTGAACATAATATTAAAGTAAACAAAGCAGCCTCATCCCTGATTACAGGAGTCCTCTGCTGGTTGATATATTTTCTCTCGGAACCCGAAACAGCCAGGCAGGAAAGTGAACTGGTACATCACCTTGGTGAGATCGCAGGTATATTATTCTTTCTTATGGGCGCAATGACTATTGTGGAAGTTGTTGATTCTCACCAGGGATTCCGAATGGTGACTGACACAATCCATACAAAGTCGAAGCCTAAGTTGCTTATAATCATCACAGTGATGACCTTTTTTATATCGGCTATACTTGATAACCTGACAACATCAATCGTAATGGTTTCCCTTTGTGCAAAGCTGCTTAAAAACAAGGAAGATCGCCTGTGGTTTGTTTCGATTGTAATTATTGCTGCCAATGCAGGAGGAGCCTGGTCACCATTGGGAGATGTGACAACGACTATGTTGTGGATAGGTGGGCAGGTAAGTGCATACAATATTATTGTAAAGACTATCTTACCGGCAATAGCAGTGGCACTCGTACCCCTTCTTATTGTTCTTTTCAGGTTCAGAAAACAGAAAATTGAAGCCAAGCCCGATGACAAGGAAAAGCTTCCTGCTGAAAGTAAAATTATATTCTTTACCGGCGTAGGTCTCCTGATCTTTGTACCTGTTTTTAAAACAATCACACATATGCCTCCCTTTATGGGTATGCTGCTGGCTCTTGGAATAATTTGGGTTGTAAGCAGCATTATTCACCTGGGAAAACACCCCGATCTAAGGTATCATTACTCTGTTACAAGGGCATTAAAAAAAATTGATACCTCCAGCATTCTCTTCTTCCTGGGAATACTCCTGGCAGTTTCTGCCCTGGAAGCCTTTGGTATACTTGCCCATATGGCTAAGGTTGTTGCTGAACGTGTTGATAATGAATACGTCATCGGGACCTTACTGGGTTTATTGTCAGGTATAATTGATAATGTACCGATGGTAGCTGCAGCACAGGGCATGTTTAGTCTTGGCACCTATCCCGTCGATCATTTGTTTTGGGAATTCCTGGCTCTCTCTGCAGGTACAGGTGGAAGCACTGTAATAATTGGTTCGGCAGCAGGAGTGGCAGTGATGGGAATAGAAAAGATCAACTTCTTCTGGTACCTGAAAAAGATCAGCTGGCTGGCTTTAGCCGGTTTTTTTACAGGTTTACTGGTTTACATCCTCCAGCAATCTGTTATAGGATAACATCCGGGTTTTATACGAATTACGTCTGTATTACATTATTTTTAAACTCTATCTGGCCATCTAATCCCTGTTTAAATGAAAACAAAACTATGGTACACGGGTTTACTGCTCTTCATAGCAGTTCTTTTTGCGCTGTCACTTCTCGCCGATTTAATGGCTCTTCACGACATTCACAATGATTACGCCAGCAGCATGGTAATCAGCAGGTTTGCTCCAGCAGCTTCAGCCTCAATGCCGGAATGGACCAGGACCACAATGGAATGGTCGTTGCTGAATATTAGTTTTGTCACCAGGCTTATTGCCACCGGCGGACTCATTTTCTTCTCAGTCATAATTCGGATGAAAATTATAAGGGCAGGCAGGAGCTGACACGCGGCCTGCTCCCCTTCTTAACTGAATGTTAAGATTTAGTTGCCTATCGCCTGGCTCTTACTGTCGCTTTCTACATTTATCTTCCTGTTCAACTTTTTTACATTCTTACCCCTGTTGAACGTATACGAATAGGAAAATTGTATGAAATTTGAAATATCGATCCCCACAATATTCCTGGCATTGAACAGTGGCGTCTCAGTTTCTGTCCTGTTGAATCTGGTAGTATGGGTAAAGGGTAATAGCCAGAATATACCAAAGTTATGGTCTTTAAGCTTTTTCTGTAACCCTATACCATACAATGGTATGCTGTAGGTTTTCGACTGTGCGTTAATGTTCACTCCGTTATAATTCAGGAACAGTATTGCCGTTGCTGTCTTTTTCTTATCAAGATTTGCAAAGGCATAACTGGTTATACTGTAAGAGAAGTAGTCAGTGGCAGGAATGGTAACAGATGCACCGGTAAATTCATTAATGTGTCCCTTATATGCCCTGGTATTTATATTTATGTACCAGAGCATCGCATTTAATCCTCCACCAAGCTCATAGCCGCTCAGCAGGTTGAACGGTTCAGAAATGGTTGTCAGTGTTCCGTCAATGGGTGAGGTTGTAAGGATATACCTGCTTCCAACCTTATTGGAATAAAACTCATCGTAAACGTATGGGGAGAAATAATTGCTACCGAAATTCCAGGTATATGTAAGTTGAAGACGGTCGCGGTAATCAGGTCTCAGATCAGGATTACCCCTTGTAATAGCGTAACTCTGGCTTGTCTTCTGATAAGGATTCATTTGATAAATACCAGGTCTGTTTATCCTTCTGTTATATGTAAATTTCAGATTATGTGACGCAGAGAACTTGTATTGAAGGTTTAATGATGGCAGGAAACAGGTGTAATCAGGCTTAGTAACCGAATCAGCCTCAATATGGCTGTTTTCTGCCCTGAGTGTTGTCTGGATACCAAATTTTTTCAGATTAAAGACGAACCCTGCATAAAGCGAATTTCGTAACTCGTTATATTCAAACAGGTTATTCGCCCCATAATAATCTATGTTGAAATCATAACTCATATCCTGGTAATAAAACTGGTAACCAGTCTCAAATTTTACGGACATACCAAGGGGATAAACAAAATCGAGTTTGGTGGAAACATATTTCCGCCTGTTAAGATCATTCTCGAAACGTGAATAGATGTTGACAACAGAGTCGGTATTATACTTATACATGGTGTTTGAAAAGTCATCTTTGGTATCTGATCTGAAGATGTAATAGTTCGTCTCAGCAGTGAATTCCTCCACAGGTTTTTCAAAGGTCTTCTTATAAAATAATGATAAGGATACCTCATTGCTTTTCAGATTGTTTCCCGACAGGGAGGATACCATATTGAGAGGTATGCCGGTACTGTAAAGGTAAGTCTCCCCCGGCATACTTACATCCTGCCTGATTGGTTTATAATTAACATTAAAGCTAACGCTGTTCTTATCATTTATATAGTAATCGAATCCTGAGTTCACCGACGACTGTGATACCTTTATGCTGCCATCTCCGGAAAAACTCGTGGTAGAATCGATCATTGTATAGAAATTATCATTTGTCGAGCTTATATTCAACCCCTGGGTGAAGGTATAGGCTGTGGTATAGAATGTCAGCTTACCTACAGAATAATCTATGCTGCCGGTAACAGCCGTTGTCATCTTGCCTATCGGCTTTATACTTCCTCCCACATTTCCGCTCATACCATACCTGGCTTCCTTTTTCAGAATTACATTTATGACACCATCGATATTACCCTCATATTTACCCGATGGATTACTTATTATCTCAATACTCTGTATGTCGGAGGGTTGCAACTTGGCCAGGAACTCCCTGTCACGCTGCCTTCCGTCAACCTGTATTATAAAATTACTGCTGCCATTAAGTGTTATATTGTTCTGAAAATCAACATTCACCTGTGGTATCTTCTTCAGGATATCATAGCCATTGCTCGAAGCTTTTGCTACTACGGGAGGAACAGAATATACAGTTCGATCCACCATCTCCTTGCCTTTCAGCCTTTCTCCGACCACTTGCACTTCGCCAAGATTGGTTGTTGTTTCTGCCAGGAAGATAGTATCAACAGTGACAACATCATTACCATCCCCCACAACTACTTTCTTACCCTTAGTAGTATAGCCTACGAAGCTTGCCCTGACAAAATACTGACCTGGTTTAACTTTATCGAGCAGAAAGCCACCATCTGTCAGTGTTATAACCCCGGTGACCATGGACGAGTCAGGTAGACTTAGCAATGCAACAGATGCAAACTGTACAGGCGACCTGTCAGCTTCAAAACAGACTTTCCCTTTTATACCCTGTGAATGAGCTGCTATGGAGGCAAAAAGGAACAATATGACGAGCAGTTTTTTCATTTGTTTTTTTTATTTGCCGCGGGTAACTAACGATTCACTGTTTATATCCATGGGTATCTGCATCGATACACCGGGTGCACTGACTCCCAGGTTCCCGGTAATATGAGTTTTTGTCCTGCTCTCAGTTAAGAGACCCGTAGCCATATCAATTACCATAGCTGATTTACCTAACCCGCTAAGGTCATCATATGTTATTGTTGCACCGCCGGATTGCATGGGAGCAGCATTCTCTTCGGCCTTTATGGCTGATTCCGCAGCAACATCTGCATCATTCCCGTTTATAGTATTCAAGTCATAGGTGGTCTTTATGTTAAGCATCATCCCACCTGAATTGGTTTGTTGTGTAATATCCCATTTATCACCCTTAGCGACTTCCCTGTTTGGCAGGCAATAGGTAAATGCGCCAATCATGGTTTTCAATGTATTGTCGCTTACAACATTTGATATCTGTTTTTTTACCGCACCGGCCATTGGCTCTTCCAGGGTTATTTCACTGGTATCCCTTGTAATAATGCCTGAAACCATTTTAAGGTTTACAATTTCCAGGGGCTTCCCCGAGTAGTCTATCTTAACATACAGAGTATTCTTTGTTAACCTGTTCATGATACAGGAGAGTATATCCGTAGTCTCCGAAGATTTCATATCACCTTCGACAGATGAACTGATATTGACCTGTCTGCCCATTGTATTGGTACTGGTGATCAGCGTGTCAAAGGTTATTTCAGCAACAATAAAATCTGCTGTTTTATCTACCATCTTGAACGAAACAGCATAGTCAGTTTTTGTATCCACATTTTGTTGATTACCATTTACTGTTTGTGTTATCGTCTGATCAGATTTGAGACTGAAACTATAAACTTTGTTCTGTTCCGGGTTCAACCTGAGGTTGATACCTCCCTGCGCCATAGCTGTTATTATAAGCATTGACGCAATAATTGTCAGGAATAATTTCTTCATTTGTCAGGTATTAATTAATTAACACTGAAGACAAATTTATTCAGTTCATTACCTGACATAAATAAAAAATCGGTCAATGGTAGTTTTGCAGGGGCGAATCGCAAAATTCACTGGTGGAACCGGAAAAGAGCAAAGTATAAAGTAATAGGTTGAGACCGCATGACTGCAAGACCGCATGACCGCAAGACCGCAAGACCGCATAACCGCATGACCGCACGACCATTCTACCGGATGTGCAGTCCCGGGCTACTGTTCTTGCCCGGTTAATTCCATGGTATGGCTAATCAGTTCATATCCGCCGGGCCTGCCGTGCCCGGGAATAACAATCCTAGCATTACGGTATCTCTTAAGAAGTTTCCCAATTGTGACAGGGTAAGCCCTGAGGTCGCCATCAGAAGTATTGCCGAGGCTTTGCGACTCCATGCTTTTCACCATGCATCCTGCAAAGAGCATCCCCTCAGATGGTATCCATACAATAATATTATCTATGGAATGAGCTGCCCCCGGGTAATAACAAATTATGATCTTATCGCCCAGGTGAAGTGTGAGGGAATCAGTAAAACCATGATCGGGAACCGGCAGGTTTTTACCGACTGCTATCTCAATGGTTTTCTCATTTGCCCATGAAGGGATACCTTTACTTTTAAGGTAGTTAAGACCACCCATACAATCCTCGTGCCAGTGATTTGGAACAAATCCAACAATACTTATACCCATTTTGTCCTTCAGATATGTCACAAGTTGATTTGTGAGTGTATCATTCCATGGTGTATCAAAAAGGAAGGCCTCTTTTCCTTTAATAAAAACAAGTCCGTTGGCGGGTGTCCTTCCATATCCCGGCAGATCCGCATAGGAAACATGCATAAAAGCATTATCAGTCAGTTTTACCAGTTCAAGGTTATCGGAAATTGCTGTAAGCTGCGCATTTACTCTGTAGGGATCAATGAGCTGAAGTGATAATAGCACAGCAATTAATAAACAATATTTCACTTTTATCATTTCTGCGAAAAATTATATAAGTGACTCGTAATACTGTCAGATGTGGTATAATTAAAATTTGTAAATAGCTCCTATGCTTACAGATCCAAGGGTGATAATGCGACTTGTGCCTGCCCCGATATTAAATGCTGAGATTTTTCTCCTATTATCACCATCTGTTTCGAATGTATAGCTATAACTAAAATTAAAAATGCCAATCGTGGATTCAAAAGACAACCTGTCACTGATTGCATATGAAAGTCCGGGGTAACAGTTTAAGGCAAACACATTTGAGTGGTCATTTGTAGTTGTGCCATTGTTTTTATTTTTTGTCGCGGTATATGTCACATTAATATTCCCCTGACTAAATAACGAAAGCTTATTCCAACCTATGAAATAATAACGGATAAAAGGATTTAAGCCTATTGAATATTCTGTTTTCCTGGTATCATTTACCATATCATTTTTGTACCCTGTCAAGCCTAAATTTATCCGGGCCCCTAACGCGACTTTGTCCGAAAGAAATTTCCCGGCCATTGGTGAAAGATAAAAGTTATAACTTGAATTGACATAAGAATTGTCGGGATTTTCATGATTATCAGCTGATGATACGAAGCTCGCATTTCCACCAACAAAAAACTGGGCATTAACAGTGGCGGAAAGGATAAATAAAAAGGAAGCTAGAGTTAGTTTACAGATTTTCATGGTTGCTGGATTTTAATTTGAAATTCACTTATAGTCTGAACAGCCTGAAGTTTTTCTTCTAAGATTGTATTGCAATAGTAAATTTACAAAATTTCAACCATATGACAATTGAATGATCATTGGGTTTGCTATGCTCTCCTCTCCTTATTGCCTACAGCCTAATACCTACTTCCTACTTCCCCTCCAGTCTCAGTGCTGAAGCTATTTTCCTGAAGATATCAGTATTATCATAAATACCGGTAAATTCCTCAGCCCCGGGGCCATATACATATACCGGGATCAGGACAGGTGTATGTCCTTTGGTTGAGAAGGCCAGGGCAACCTTATGGTCAGCAGGGTTACCTCCGGTAATTGTTACACCTCCGGTTTCATGATCCGCGGTAACAACCACGAGTGTATGTCCGTCTTTTTCAGCAAAATCCAAAGCTGCGCCAACGGCTTTGTCAAAATCGATTGTCTCATCAATAAGTGTATCAGCTAAATTTGAATGCCCGGCCCAATCAATCTGCGAACCCTCGATCATCAGGAAGAAGCCTTTTTTATTATTTTTCAGTATATCGATGGCTTTTGCTGATGCCCCGGGTAACATATCGCCCCTTCCATTAAGCCTGAAAGGATTATCCATAGGAGCTGTAAATCCTGCAAGCTTTGAGGCTTTCGACTGCATAATCATGCCTAATGTAGTATCTATCTCATACCCCCGTGACTTAAGACTGTCGATCAGGTTAAGATTGTCCTTCCTGTGCACAAAATTATCAAGTCCGCCTCCTATAAAAACATCAATATCTGTTTTCAGGAAATCTTTTGCTATACCTTCGTAGTTATACCTCGATGGCTGATGTGCAATAAAGGCTGCAGGTGTTGCATTTGTCACAGCCGATGTTGCCACAAGACCAGTAGCCAGACCATTTTGCTCGGCTATCTCAAGTATCGATCTGACAGCATTGCCGTCTGCGTCCATTCCTATTCTCCCGTTATTGGTCTTGTGTCCTGTAGCCAGGGCAGTTCCGGCTGCCCCCGAATCAGTAATATAATTGTCAGCCGATGAAGTAGTCTGTAAGCCGGTTACCGTACATCTTAAAATGTTCAGTGGTGTTGCTGATACTGCCATGGCAGCACTTACATCGGCGATACCCATGCCGTCACCGATCATGAGTATCACATTTTTTATATCATTTGCATGTTTCTGAGACGTGCTTTTAACAGTATTACATGCCATCAATAAAGCAATGATGGAAAGAAAAATAAATGATTTAGTGGTTTTGTTCATGGTTTTGTATTTTCCGGAAAACAAAAATTTAATTGATGACAATATAATAAAATGAAAATTTAGAAAACAGAGGAAAATGGCAAATTGAAGAAATTTTGCAAATGAATACCGGTATCCTGCTGTTCCCCGGTCCGAGTCCCTTATCTCCCGGTCTTCCCTACTTCCCACCAAACACTTTCCTCAGCAACTCGGTGGTCCTGGCCACAGGATCCTTCCTAATCTTAAGTTCTTCTTTTGCAATCATAATAAAGAGTCCGTCAATGGCCTTTCCTGTTACATAGGCTGTAAGATCGGGATTCATCTTTTTCACGAAAGGAATTTTATTATAAATATTAATCAGATCCGACCAGTACTTTGTGGCATCGACAGCATCGAGCGATTCCTTTATCACAGGTTGAAATTTTAATGTCAGTTCAGGTGTAGTGGTCTTTTGAAGGTACATTGTGGCGGCATTGTCGGGTCCCCTGACAATGTTGATGGCATCATTTATAGTCATTCCTTTTATGGCAGCAATAAAGATAGGTTTAGCTTCCTTTGCTGCTTTCTCGGCAGCCCTGTTCATTGACAGATTAAATTCGTCAACCTTCTTTCCCAGTCCTATTGCCCTTAGTTTCGATTCCATCTCTTTTGCCTCCGGGGGAAATGGAATCCTTATCTGTGGATTACCCCAAAAGCCATCAGGTACCGATACCAGCTTAACACTGTTGTCTGTACCCTTTTCAAGAGCTTCCCTGATACCTGCGGCAGCATCCTTTTCTGTCAACCCGGAACTTTGCTGGTCGAGAAAACTCTTTACCTTCTTAAAGAGCTGAGCATCTGAAGGATGTGTAGCCATCATTATTGCAATCAGTAAAAAAGATATCTTCTTCATAGTATCAGATTTAATTAATCAAAGCTTTCAAAAATAAATAAAAATCCGGTTTTTTAGTTACACAGTGTAAGCGGTACGAGGTGCGAGGTGCGCGGTAACCGGCAAAAAATTACCCTCCTACGCTAAATCTTCGGAGGCCAAAGCAAAAAATTACAATGAATTACCACTGAATTACGCGCGAAGCGCCAATGACAATTGAATGACCATCGAATGACTTTATTAAACCACGGAGTTACACGGAGTATAACACGGAGTCAGAATCCAATCTAATGACTTTTGAATTACTTTGAATTACTTTTTCCCACTCTCGCTCTCACACCCGCACTGGCTCTTAACCCACCCCCGGCCTACGTTGAAACTTCAGCCGGCACTGCTAGCCCCACGCAGAGCGTGGCAGGCTCTCCCACGAGGGGAATTCCACCATACCGGCTCTCCGCTCTGCGCTCCCTACTTCTCCGTCGTGAAGCACGAAGCAGGAAGATTGGCGCCGTTGAAGAGGTTTGGTGTGGCAGTATTACTCCATGCAAACCTCACAGCTACCGGATCCTTTACCTTTTTTGACTGAACAACAACCTTTTCTCCTTCAATCTTTGCCTCTGCCGGATGGAATACCATATCTGCACCGGCAATCTCAAACCAATCGGGTCTTTTACCTGTTGAGTGCAGTCCTTCGCTGTTATAAAAAGAGATAGTTGCCTTGTTTTTATCAATAACCATATCCTTGTATACCGGCCCCTCTCCCTCAAACTGCTTCATCCCGTAATGATTGTTGAGTGCAATGTATGCGAGTCTGATTGCTGCATCCTGCTTGTCGCGCGGATGGATGTTTGCCGTATCGCATATATCGCTGAGCACAGCCATCCCGGTATTGGGAGTCTCGAGTGCTCTCCTCTCTGCATCCCTCACCATGACACCGTTGAAGTTATTGCCGTATGTATAGGGTGCTATTTGCGCATAATAAAAAGGAAACTCATAATCCCAGTCTTCTCTCCAGCTTTTGATCAGATTCTCCAACAGTTCCTTATAGGCATAAGCATTGATTGTATTGGCTTCACCCTGGTACCATAACACACCGGCTATCCTGAAAGGTATCATCGGATGGATCATCGCATTATACAACCGGGCAGGTTCAACAGGTCCCCATGGTACAGGCACCTGCCTGGCAGCCGCCTCTTTCAGGAAAGGATCGTCGTTTATAACATGCGCCGGCATCCAGCTCTCAGCGGGTGTTCCACCCCAGCTTGAGTTGATGACACCAACAGGAACACCAAGCTCCTGGTACAGCTTCCTGGCAAAAAAATAGCCTATGGCACTGAATGTCTTCATTGTCTCAGGTGAACACTTTGTCCATGTACCCGTGAAATGCTGTTGGGGACAAGCAGCAGTAGCCGACGATACAGTGAATAACCTTATATCCGGGTAGTTGGCATTCTTTATCTCCTCCTCCTGGTTATCTATGCCCGACGAAGCCGACCATTCCATGTTTGACTGTCCGGAACAGAGCCATACCTCACCTGTCATCACGTTGTTAAGGACAATCTCATTGTAGCCTTTAATATGTATGTCAAAGGGACCTCCGGCAGCCGGTGTCTTTACAATGATCTTCCATTCTCCCTGTGTATTGGCTGTTGTTGAAAGTGCAGCATCGAGAAAAGGGGCAGTTATGGTAACCTTCTCTCCCGTTTTTGCCCAGCCCCAGAAGGTGACCTCCGACTTCTGCTGAAGGACCATGTTGCTGCCGAAAATCTCAGGCAATGATACATTGGCACTTATGAAACCTGTCGAAAAAAGAGCTATGAACAATGCTGTTGTGAATCTTTGGAATATCTTTTTCATGGTAGTTTATTTTATTTCAAATATAATAAAAGTTCGGGGTTACTGGCAACTGGCGACCTGCACCGTCCCTGCCTCCTTCGCCTTCGGCTACGCAGGCCGATGAAAGGGGGCTTAATCCGGAGACATAATTTACTTTTTAAATGCCGGCAGAAAATTACCCTCCTACGCTAAAGCTTCGGACTGCGTCCGCCGAAGCCGACTACGTCCGACGGAGGCGGAGGCCAAAGCAAAAAATTACAACGAATTACTATGAATGACCTTCTTTAAACCACGGAGTTACACGGAGTATAACACGGAGTCAGAATCCAATCTAATGACTATTGAATTACTATTGAATGACCTTCTTTAAACCACAGAGTTACACGGAGTATAACACGGAGTCAGAATCCAATCTAATGACTATTGAATGACTATTGAATGACTATTGAATGACCTTTGACAAACCCACCCCTGGCCCCACGCAGAGCGTGGCAGGCTCTCCAAGGAGGGGATTCCCACCGAATCTGCCTCTCCGAACACTCTACCAATGAATTACAATGAATTACCATGAATTACCATGAATTACCATTGATTTACAATCGAATTACCATCGTCCCGGTAGCTAT
>JBJKPQ010000092.1:0-34758 GCA_046706305.1 Bacteroidales bacterium | reverse complement strand
GCGAAGCACCAAGGGTGTCGGTATATCGCAGCAATAAGCAGATATATGCCCAGGTCATCGATGACCTGGGCATATATCTGCTTATTGCTGCGATATACCGACACCCTTGGTGCTTCGCCGTTTCCGTTTATTTTTTTGCGGATCCTCATCCTGATCCTTTTTCTTCTTTCCAACTTAGTTAAAGCCATGATTTCTTAACTTTTACCAGATTAAACACTAGCAGATTTACCAGCTTTCCTTCTCAGCTGTTCTCCGACAAACTTGATTCCTTTTCCCTTATAAGGTTCAGGTGGACGCAATGATCTGATCTTTGCAGCAACATGCCCAATGAGCTGTTTGTCAATGCATGTCAGAGTTACAATAGGATTAGCTCTCCTTTCTGTTCTGGTCTCAACTTTAACTTCAGGAGGCAACTGAATTATTATATCATGTGAGAATCCCAGACTCATTTCGAGATTCTGACCCTTGGCTTCGGCACGATAACCAACGCCAACAAGTTCCAGCTCCTTTTTATATCCTTCCGAAACACCGACCACCATGTTTTGAATAAGTGCACGGTACAATCCATGTTTCGATTTATGCTCTTTTGAATCGGATGGTCTCGAAATAACAAGTTCGGTATCCACCACATCCACCTTAAGGTCCTTATCGACTGCCTGAGTCAATTCACCCAAGGGGCCTTTCACACTGACCACATTGGTGTCGCTGATATTCACAGTGACGCCTTTTGGCAGGTTTACAGGTAATTTTCCTATTCGTGACATTAAGTTATCCTCCTATTAATATACATAACATAATACTTCGCCGCCTATATTCTCTTTCCTGGCTTCCTTGTCAGTCATCAACCCCCTGGAGGTTGAGATTATTGCAATACCAAGACCATTAAGAATGCGCGGTATCTCTTCGGATCCGGAATACTGACGCAGGCCTGGCCGGCTGACTCTCTGAATCTCTTTTATAGCGGGCTGCTTACTCTTTGCATTATACTTGAGAGCAATCTTTAAAGTCCCCTGCGGTCCTCCGTTATCCACAACCTTATAGCTGAGGATATATCCTTTCTCAAACAGAATTCTTGCAATTTCTTTTTTCAGATTGGATGCCGGAGCCTCAACAACCTTATGACCAGCCATAATAGCATTCCTAATTCTGGTCAGTAAATCTGCAATTGGATCAGTCATCTTTTATTAATTATAATAGTTTATATTTTTCCTTTATATTACCAGCTTGCCTTTTTTACTCCGGGTATAAGACCACTGGAAGCCATTTCCCTGAAGGTGATCCTGCTTATTCCGAACTGTCTCATATATCCTTTCGGACGGCCTGTCAGCTTGCAGCGATTATGCATCCTGTTTGGATTAGAGTTCCTGGGAAGGCGGCTAAGACCTACGTAATCACCTTCGGCTTTAAGCCTGGCCCTTTTTGCAGCGTACTTTTGTGCCATCCTGGCTCTCTTCACTTCGCGTGCTTTCATTGATTCTTTAGCCATATAACTAGTTTTTAAGATTTTTAAACGGTAAACCAAAGTGCTTGAGCAATGCATAAGCTTCCTCATCTGATTCAGCCGAGGTCACAAATGTTATCTGGAGACCCATAATCTTGGCAATCTTATCAAGATCGATCTCGGGGAAGATAATCTGTTCCGTGATACCAAGTGTATAGTTACCTCTTCCGTCGAGCTTTGAGTTAATGCCTTTGAAGTCGCGTATACGGGGCAATGCAACAGCAATGAGTCTTTCTAGGAATTCATACATCCTTTCTTTACGAAGGGTGACCATAATACCAATAGGCATATTCCTTCTGAGTTTAAAGTTTGAAATATCCTTGGTCGACACTGTCTGCACAGCTTTTTGTCCGGCTATATCACTAAGCTCCTTCACACCAAACTCAAGAAGTTTCTTGTCGGCAATAGCCTGGCCTACTCCCTGGTTGATAACAATTTTCTGCAACTTAGGGACCTGCATTATCGTCTTGTACCCGAATTCCTTCATTAACGCAGGGACGATCTCGTCTTTATACTTGTTTTTAAGCAAAGGTGTATACATTACTTGATCTCCTCTCCAGATTTTTTAGAATAACGCACTAATTTATTTTTGTCATTAAGTCTCCTGCCAATACGTGTAGGTTTGCCGGAAGCAGGATCCACAAGCATAAGGTTTGAAATATTAACGGGTGCTTCTTTCTTTATAATACCACCCTGAGGTGCTTTAGCATTTGGCTTGGTATGTTTAGAAACCATATTGACACCTTCCACTATAGCTCTGTATTTATCCCTGTCAACTTCCAGTACGCGGCCTTTCTGGCCCTTTGATTCTCCGGTAATCACCATCACAGAATCGCCTTTTTTTATGTTTAATTTCTTCTGCATCGTTGTGTACTTTTTTTATTACAACACTTCAGGTGCCAATGAAACAATCTTCATGTACTTATCACGCAGTTCCCTCGCCACCGGGCCGAAAATGCGTGTTCCACGTACTTCATTCACATTGTTCAGCAACACAACAGCGTTATCATCAAACCTTATATAAGAACCGTCAGCCCGACGGATCTCCTTGGTTGTTCTGACAACAACTGCCTTGCTCACTGTTCCCTTCTTTGCTTCACCTGAAGGAAGTGCGGATTTAACACTCACAACAACTTTATCGCCTACAGTGGCATACCTTTTCTTGCTTCCACCCAGTACCCTTATGCATAAAACTTCTTTAGCACCAGAGTTGTCGGCTACGGATAATCTGCTTTCCTGCTGTATCATGATTACTTAGCTCTTTCGATTATTTCTGTTAATCTCCAGGTCTTGTTCTTACTCAGAGGCCTGGTCTCTGATATACGTACAGTATCACCAACATTGCATGTGTTTTCCTCATCATGCGCCATCAGTTTTTTTGTTTTGTTAATAAACTTACCATAGATAGGATGTTTAACCTTCCTTTTAACGGCAACTACGATGGATTTATCCATACTGGTACTTACAACTGTACCGATTCTTTCTTTTCTAAGATTCCTTTCCATTGCTTACCTGGCTATTAGATTTATTACTTAACTCTCTGGAACGCAATTCTGTCAGCAGACGTGCAATTGTAAGTTTCACCTCTTTGATCTTCTGTGTATTATCAAGTGGGGTGATTGCATGGTTAAGTTTCATACGAACAAGCATGGTTCTCTCGGTATCGATTCTTTCCATCAGATCCGGAGTGCTTAATTCTCTTATTTCTGAAATTTTCATCTCTGTCTATATTTTATTCCTGTACGTAATCGCGTCTTACAATAAATTTAGTGGTAATAGGAAGTTTCTGGGCACCCAGTCTCAATGCTTCTTTTGCCACCTCATAAGGTACTCCTTCAGCTTCCAGCAGTATGCGACCTGGTGTTACCGGGACAACAAAACCTTCAGGCGCACCTTTACCTTTTCCCATACGCACTTCTGCAGGTTTCTTTGTAATAGGCTTATCGGGGAATACTCGTATCCAAAGCTGGCCTTCACGTTTCATGTGACGTGTAACGGCCTGACGGGCAGCTTCTATCTGCCTTCCGGTGATCCAGCACTCCTCAAGGGCTTTGATACCAAATGATCCGAATGCAAGCTGGTTGCCTCTTTGTGCATTGCCTTTCATTCTTCCCTTCTGGGCTCTCCTGAATTTGGTCCTTTTCGGTTGTAACATCGCTCAAATATTGTTAGATAATTATTTACTTATTCCTGTCTTATTTCTTGGCCTTCCTTTTAAGACCCTTGCCTTTAGTATTCTTTGCTCCGATATTAGGACTCAGGTCTCTTCTACCGTATACCTCACCATTGCATATCCAGACTTTAACTCCGAGAAGGCCGACCTTTGTATGTGCCTCGGCCAGGGCATAGTCTATATCTGCTCTCAGTGTATGCAGGGGAATACGTCCCTCCTTATACGATTCGCTTCTGGCCATTTCAGCACCACCCAGACGACCCGAGATCATTATTTTTATACCTTCAGCGCCCATGCGCATTGTGGAAGCAATCGACATCTTGATCGCACGCCTGTAAGAAATCTTACCTTCGAGCTGACGGGCAATATTGTTTGCAACTATATTGGCATCCAGTTCCGGACGTTTAACCTCGAAAATATTGATCTGAACCTCTTTTTTGGTGATCTTCTTGAGTTCCTCCTTAAGCTTGTCCACTTCCTGACCGCCTTTACCTATTATGATACCGGGCCTGGCTGTATTAACAGTTACTGTTATAAGCTTGAGAGTTCTCTCAATGATAATTTTCGAAATGCTTGCCTTTGCAAGCCTGGCATTAAGGTATTCCCTTATTTTGGTGTCTTCTACCAGTTTACCGGAAAAATCTTTTCCACCGTACCAGTTTGAATCCCAACCTTTGATTATTCCTAACCTGTTGCTTATCGGATTAACTTTTTGTCCCATCTATTCTATTTTGATGTATTTTCAACTTCCTTGTTCATACTGTCGAGCACGAGCGTAACATGGTTGGATCTTTTCCTGATCCTGTATGCCCTACCCTGAGGTGCTGTCTGCAGTCTTTTCAGTGTACGCCCGCCGTCAACATGGATATTCCTGATGTAAAGATTACTTTCCTCTATTCTTACACCTTCATTCTTCGACTGCCAGTTTGCTATTGCTGATAACAGCAATTTCTCAAGCCGGCGGGAAGCTTCCTGCGAACTGAATTTAAGTACGTCAAGTGCCCTGTTAACCTCCATCCCGCTTATAAGGTCCGTAACAAGCCTCATCTTACGCGGAGAGGTAGGACAGTTCCTGAGGATAGCCTGGTATCTGGTTTTGGCAGCCTCTTTTCTCTGTTCAGCTGTATTTCTCTTTCTTGCACCCATTTCTTAGTGTTTTTCAATGTTTACATTACTATTTATTACCAGAGTGACCCCTGAAAGTACGTGTAGGTGAAAATTCTCCAAGCTTATGACCTACCATATTCTCGGTAATGTAAACGGGGATAAATTTGTTCCCGTTATGAACTGCTATAGTATGTCCGACAAAATCAGGCGAGATAACCGATCTTCTTGACCATGTCTTGATCACCGATTTTTTCTGTCCTTCATTCATTTCAAGAACTCTCTTTTCAAGCTTAAAATCAATGAACGGTCCTTTTTTAATTGATCTACTCATAATATATCAGCTATTTTTTTCTTCTTTCAATTATATGTTTTGCAGAGTACTTCTTCGCATTCCTTGTTTTGTAACCTTTTGCAGGAATACCTTTTCTGGACCTCGGATGGCCACCGGAAGCTCTTCCTTCACCACCACCCATAGGATGATCAACAGGGTTCATAACAACACCCCTGACCCTCGGACGACGACCCTGCCAGCGTGAACGGCCAGCTTTCCCTGATCTCTCAAGGTTATGGTCCGTATTTGATACAGTACCTATGGTAGCCCTGCAGGTTGTCAGAACCATTCTCGACTCACCCGAAGGAAGTTTAATAACTGCATATTTACCATCACGTGCTGCCAGCTGTGCATATGTGCCGGCACTGCGTGCCAGTGCACCGCCCTTGCCCGGCTTAAGCTCAATATTATGAATTATGGTTCCGAGAGGTATATCACTCAGGTAAAGTGTATTCCCAACCTCGGGAGCAGCTTCCCTGCCCGAGAGGAGTGTCTGTCCTACCTGGAGACCATTTGGTGCTAAAATATATCTCTTCTCACCATCCTGATAAACAACAAGTGCGATCCTCGATGAACGGTTGGGATCGTATTCAATCGTTTTTACTGTAGCGGGCATACCATCTTTTTCCCTCAGGAAATCGATAACCCTGTACATCTTCTTGTGACCGCCGCCGATGTACCTCATAGTCCTTTTACCGTTACCATTCCTTCCTCCTGATTTTTTCAGCGGTCGAAGCAAGGATTTCTCCGGCTCTGTACTTGTGATATTCTCAAAAGTACTTACAATTTTGTGTCTCTGACCTGGTGTTACAGGTTTGATTTTTCTGACTGCCATACTGCTTATTAAATATTGCTATAGAAATCAATTGCATTCCCTTCTGCCAGGGTTACCACAGCTTTCTTTGTAGCCGTTGTTCTGCCTACCAGTAAACCCGATTTTGTGTTACGGGTTTTGATCTTACCCTTGTAACGCATGGTGTTCACCGATTCAACAGTCACATTATAAAGATCTTCAACGGCTTTTTTTATCTGCAGCTTATTTGCGCTCCTGGCAACAAGAAAACCGTAGCGATTAAATCTATCGCCGTCTTTTGTCATCTTTTCCGTTACTATCGGTTTAAGCAAAATATTCATCACTCAAGTTTTTCTAGTTTTCAAATGTTGCCTGCAAAACGTCAACTGCACTCTCTGTAAGTATCAGTTTTGAAGCCCTCATTATTTTATAAGTGTTTAGTTCACTGGCAATTACAACTTCAACTCCCTGTATATTTCGGGTTGACAAATATATATTATTATTTTGTTCCGGTAAAACAAAAACCGATTTTTTATTGGCAAAATTCAGATTGTTCCCGATTTTGATGATTTCCTTTGTTTTAGGAGTTTCGAGAGTGAAATCTTCCAGAATAATAATACTATTGTCTGAAGCCTTATACGAAAGTGCTGATTTTCTGGCTAGTTGCTTTACTTTCTTATTGAGCTTGAAGCCATAGAATCTTGGTTTCGGGCCGAACATACGACCGCCGCCACGAAACAGGGGGTTCTTGATGCTTCCTGCACGGGCAGTACCGGTACCCTTCTGCCTTTTCAGCTTTCTTGTACTTCCTGCCACCTCGCCACGTTCCTTCGACTTGTGCGTGCCCTGCCTCTGGTTGGCCAGGTACTGTTTTGTATCGAGGTATATGGCATGGTCGTTAGGTTCAATACCGAAAATTGAATCATTAAGATTTACTTTCCTTCCGGTTTCCTTACCACTGATATTAAGAATCGCTAATTCCATTATTTTGTAATTATTACGTAACCACCTTTCGGACCGGGGATTGATCCTTTAACAATTAATAAATTATGTTCGATCATGCGTTTCATTATCCTCACGTCCATTGATCTTACTTTTTTCCCGCCGGTACGGCCGGCCATTCTCATTCCCGGAAGTACACGTGAAGGGAATGAAGAAGCTCCGAGTGAACCGGGGGCCCTTCCCCTGTTATGCTGGCCATGAGTCTGATCTCCAACGCCTCCGAAACCATGACGTTTTACAACACCCTGGAACCCCTTGCCTTTAGACCATCCTCTTACATCGATCATTATATCGGGGTCAAACAATGAAGCTGTGAGCACCTCGCCAACCTCTACCTGGCCTTCCTTAAAACCATTGAACTCCATGAGTTTCCTCTTAGGTGTTGTATTGGCTTTCTTAAAATGGCCCATTTCAGCCTTTGTTGTGCGCTTTTCTTTCTTATCTTCAAATCCCAGCTGTACAGCAAAGTAGCCGTCTCTTTCCACGGTTTTGATCTGTGTCACAACACATGGTCCGGCTTGCAGTACCGTACACGGAACATTTTTCCCGTTCTCATCGAACAGAGAAGTCATTCCTATTTTTTTACCAATTAATCCCTGCATCTCTTTTTACTTTACTGATTTCACACTTTAATTTCTACTTCAACTCCGCTTGGAAGCTCAAGTTTCATCAATGCATCGATGGTCTTTGGTGTTGAGCTGTAAATGTCAAGCAACCTCTTATAGGATGACAGCTGAAACTGTTCTCTTGCTTTCTTGTTAACAAACGGGCTACGAAGAACTGTATAAATCTTTTTGTGGGTGGGAAGCGGTATGGGACCACTTACGACTGCACCAGTAGATTTCACTGTTTTTACGATCTTCTCAGCAGATTTATCCACCAGGTTATGATCGTAAGACTTCAGTTTAATTCGAATTTTCTGACTCATCTCTTAAAGAATTTTTCCTTTTGCTACTTCTACAATTCTGTTTGATATTTCTGCAGGTACCTTTTCATAGTGGGAGAACTCCATTGTCGATGTTGCTCTTCCCGAGGTAAGGGTCCGCAGTACTGTAACATACCCGAATTTTTCTGCCAGAGGTACCTTAGCCTTAATGACCCTTGCGCCTGCTTTCGATTCCATCCCTTCCACTCTTCCTCTTCGCCTGTTGAAGTCGCCAATGACATCACCCACATACTCTTCAGGAGTAACTACTTCTGTCGACATTATGGGCTCAAGCAACACAGGATTGCATTTTCCGGCAAATTTCCGGAAAGCCTGCTTGGCAGCTATCTCAAAAGAAAGCGAATCAGAGTCAACCGGATGGAAAGAACCGTCTTTTAATGTTATTTTTAGACTGTCAAGAGGAAATCCTGCGAGTGGACCATTATCCATTGCCTCGCGGAATCCTTTTTCAACTGACGGAATATATTCTTTTGGAACATGTCCGCCGGCTATATCATTTATAAATTGAAGGCCCCTTACATTACTGTCGGCCGGCCCCATTTCAAATACTATATCTGCAAATTTACCACGACCACCTGTCTGCTTCTTGAATACCTCGCGGAATTCACCTGAAGTGGTGATAGCCTCCTTATAGGCAACCTGCGGTGCTCCCTGGTTACATTCAACCTTGAATTCACGCTTCAGCCTGTCTATAAGTATCTCCAGATGAAGTTCTCCCATGCCATGTATTACAGTCTGCCCGCTGTCGGGATCACTTTTTACCTGGAATGTGGGATCCTCCTCTGCCAGTTTGTTCAGGGCAATGGAAAGCTTGTCCACATCAGCCTGTGTCTTCGGCTCTATTGCAATACCGATAACAGGTTCCGGGAACTCCATTGTCTCAAGCATAATCGGCTTGTTTATAGCACAGAGGGTATCGCCTGTTTTAAGATCCTTAAAGCCTACACCGGCACAAATATCACCGGCCGAAATACTCTCCTTAGGAGTCTGCTTGTTGGCATGCATCTGGAAGAGCCTGTTAATACGCTCTCTCTTGCCTGTCCTGATATTAAGAACGGTATCTCCGGCTTTCAGCACACCTGAGTAAACTCTCATGAAGGCAAGTCTTCCCACAAAAGGATCGGTTGCAATCTTGAAGGCCAGGGCTGAAAGTGGTGCCTCATCATCAGGTTCCCTTGTAACTTCCTCATCGTTACGCGGATCAATACCAAGTACAGATCCCTTATCAACAGGAGAAGGAAGGAATGATACAATAGTATCGAGCAGCCTTTGTACTCCCTTGTTTTTAAATGCAGAACCACATGTAACAGGTATAACCAGTCCGTCAACAGTAGCTTTTCTCAGTGCTGCAAGCAGTTCATCCCCTGTTATTGACTCATGGTCCTCAAGGTACCTCTCAAGAAGAGAATCGTCGACGCCTGCAACAGCCTCCACAAGTTTACCTCTCCACTCATCTGCCTCCTGTTCCATGTCGGCAGGTATATCCTCAACCTCGTACCTTGTAACAGTTGCTTCATCGGGGTAATAGATGATAGCCTTCATCTCAACAAGATCAATCACACCCCTGAAATTATCTTCTGCACCAATAGGTATCTGAACGGGAACCGGGTTAGCACCCAGTTTATCGTGTATCTGCTGTACAACGCTGAAAAAGTCGGCTCCGGCACGATCCATCTTGTTGACAAAAGCAATCCTTGGAACCACATATTTATCAGCCTGTCTCCAGACTGTTTCAGACTGGGGCTCTACGCCTCCGACTGCACAGAATACAGCCACTGCACCATCGAGTATCCTTAAGGACCTCTCAACTTCAACTGTGAAATCGACATGTCCGGGAGTATCAATTATGTTGATCTTATATTCCTGTCCCCTGTATTTCCAGTAAGTCGTAGTTGCAGCAGAAGTAATTGTAATACCTCTCTCCTGCTCCTGAACCATCCAGTCCATCTGCGCATTCCCGTCATGCACCTCGCCCATGCGATGAGTACGACCGGTATAGAACAGAATACGCTCTGTCGTTGTGGTCTTACCGGCATCAATGTGGGCCATGATTCCGATGTTTCTGGTATATTTCAGGTTCTTATCCATCTGTTTATTACCTTCCGCAACTTGTTTCTCCTTCTTTTAATTAAAACCTGAAGTGTGCAAAAGCTTTGTTGGCTTCAGCCATCCTGTGAGTATCTTCTTTCTTTTTATATGCTCCTCCTTCAAGTTTGTAAGCAGCCATAACTTCAGCCGCAAGACGCTCTGCCATCGAATGGCCTGCTCTTTTCCTTGCAAACAATATCATGTTCTTCATGCTGATGCTTACCTTTCTGTCTGCCCTGATTTCCATCGGGACCTGGAATGTTGCTCCACCGACCCTCCTTGCTTTTACTTCTACCTGGGGAGTAACATTGTCAAGAGCCTGTTTGAAAATCTCAAGAGGTGTCTTGCCTTCATTCTTGAATTTATCACCCACTATATCGAGCGATTCATAAAATATCTTAAAAGCCAGATTCTTTTTTCCACTATACATAAGATTATTCACAAACCTTGTTACATACGGATCTTTGAATTTTGGATCCGGTAACAGAATCCTCTTCTTTGGTTTCGACTTTCTCATTAGCTTATCTCTTTAACTGTTACTTTTTAGGCCTTTTAGCGCCATATTTTGATCTCCTCTGGGTACGGCCATCCACACCCGATGTGTCGAGTGCACCACGAACCAGGTGATAACGAACACCCGGAAGATCCTTAACCCTGCCGCCCCTGATGAGAACTATTGAGTGTTCCTGGAGATTATGTCCTTCCCCGGGAATATAAGCGTTTACTTCTTTCTGGTTGGTAAGCCTTACCCTGGCTACCTTTCTCATCGCAGAATTAGGTTTCTTCGGTGTGGTTGTATAAACACGAACACACACTCCCCTTCTCTGAGGACATGAATCCAAGGCAGGTGCTTTACTTTTATCTATCAATTTTTTCCTGCCTTTCCTGACTAACTGCTGAATTGTCGGCATATATCCAATTTATTTTAGCATTAAATTTCTTCCAAAAAATGGTCTGCAAAGGTATTATTTTTATTTAATAATTTGCAAACGCCAGCGTAATTTTTTTTATAACAACACTATACATCGGCTTCAGTGTTCTGATCTTCACAAAAAATCAGTCTGAAACATTATTCTTCAAAACCAAATATCTTACCTAAAATGTAAGTTATCAACAGGTCCCTTCCCGACTTTTCCCGACGAATAATTTTGTAAACTTACAATGAAAGAAAAACCGGTACTCCTGAGTTTCAAAAAACTGGTGCAAAGAAAATAAAAATATTTTAATTCTCAGCCGTTTCTTAAACAGTTTTTAAAAAATTATTATTTTTGTCCCCTCCAATTACCGATTATTTAAATAAGTGTAACATAATAACATCAGTTCGAATATGAAAACATACCAGCCGGACCAGATAAAAAACATTGCAGTTCTTGGAAATTCAGGGTCAGGTAAGACCACCCTGGCAGAAGCAATGCTTTTTAACGGAGGAATCATCGAAAGAAGGGGTACCGTAGAGGCTAACAATACTGTATCTGATTACCGACCAATTGAACATGAGAACGGGAACTCAATATTCTCAACGGTGCTCTATACCGAATTTCTCAACAAAAAAATAAATATTCTCGACACCCCGGGTCTTGATGATTTCAGCGGAGGTGTGATTTCTTCACTATTTGCCACCGATGCAGCCGTGATGACAATAAATGTCCAGAATGGTGTGGAAGTTGGAACGGAAATTCAGTTCAGACATACAGAAAAGCTTAATAAACCGGTTATTTTAGCTGTAAACGGGCTCGATCACGAAAAAGCCAATTTTGAAAAGTCGGTTGAGATGCTCAGGGAGCGATTGAGCAACGATATTGTGCTTATACAGTACCCTGTTAATGAAGGAGTTGGCTTTAACTCAATTATTGATGTCCTGAAGATGAAAATGCTCCGTTATTCGAAAGACGGCGGAAAAGCTGAGGTGGTTGATATTCCTGAAGATCAGTCAGCCAGGGCTGCAGAACTTCACAGTGCTCTTGTTGAAAAAGCAGCCGAAAGTGATGAGTCGCTTATGGAGCTTTTCTTCACAAACGACACACTCACGGAAGAGGAAATAAATAAAGGTATTGCAGAAGGAATAGCAAAGAGGGGAATGTTCCCGGTTCTTTGCATATCAGCAAAAAATAATATAGGCGTTGACCGCCTGATGGAATTTATTGTCAATGAAGCTCCTTCTATCGCCGATATGCCTCTTGTTAAAACAACAAAAGGGAATGAAGTAAAACCTGATCCCAACGGTCCGTTTTCAGCTTACATTTTCAAATCATCTATTGAGGAGCATATAGGCGAGATCAATTTCTTCCGTATATATTCCGGTAAGGTAACAGAGAATATGGATGTTACAAATGCCAATAACGGAACCAAGGAAAGGCTCTCACAACTCTATGTAAATGCCGGCAAAAACCGTACCCGTGTTCCTGAACTCACAACAGGCGATATTGGTGCTTTTGTCAAACTTAAAAACACTAAATCGGGACATACACTCAATAACCAGTCGGGCGATATGAAAATTGACGGCATAAAATATCCCGAACCAAAATTCCGTACCGCCATCAAGGCTCAGAGTGAGAGTGATGATGAAAAACTTGGTGAGGCCCTGAGTAAAATTCATCTTGAGGACCCGACAATAATTGTTGAATACTCCAAGGAACTGAAGCAGGTTATTGTTCATGGCCAGGGTGAGTACCACCTTAATATTATGAAGTGGCATCTGGACAACCTTTATAAAATACCTACAAGTTTCAACCCTCCCAAGATACCTTATCGCGAGACTATTACCAAGTCAGCCCAGGCAGACTACAGGCATAAGAAACAATCGGGTGGCGCCGGGCAGTTCGGCGAGGTACACATGATAATTGAACCATACGAGGAAGGATCGCAGGAAGCCTCCATGATGAAGATCAACGGTAAAGAGGTTAAACTATCTGTACGCGATAAAGAAGAGATTGGCCTGGCATGGGGAGGTAAACTGGTTTATGTTAACTGTATTGTAGGAGGTTCAATTGATGCGAGGTTCATGCCTGCAATCCTGAAAGGTATAATGGAAAAAATGGAGGTGGGCCCTCTTACCGGTTCATATGCACGCGATATAAGGGTATATGTCTACGATGGTAAAATGCACCCTGTCGATTCAAATGAGATCTCGTTCAGGCTTGCAGGAAGGAATGCCTTCAGCCAGGCATTTAAAAATGCCGGTCCAAAAATACTTGAACCCGTTTATGATGTTGAGATAATGGTCCCCTCCGACCGTATGGGTGACGTAATAAGCGACCTGCAGGGAAGAAGAGGAATGGTTCTCGGTATGGCGAGCGAGAAACGCTTTGAAGTAATAAAAGCTAAAGTCCCTCTTGCAGAGATGAATAAATATTCGACTGCCCTTAGCTCAATAACTGGCGGACGTGCAATGTATTCAATGAAATTTGCCGAATATGCACAGGTTCCGGGCGATGTACAGGATGCAGTCATCAAGGCTTACGCCGAGGAAGAGGAAGAAGAATAATAGCAGAATCAAATTGCATTCTGATCCTGCTATTCACCGGATCTGACGACATAATGAATAATGTCGCAAAAAATAAAAAAAACCGCCCCGGAAATGAGGCGGTTTTTTAAATTACAGTTTTTAGTTAAAAGTTGTAGGCTGATTCGCCATGTTCATATACATCGAGTCCTTCCTCTTCAATACGCTTTTCAACCCTGAGACCATTGAGTTTGCGTAATGTTAAAAACAATACCGCTGATGCAGTGAGAGCCCATGCCGCAATTGAGGCAACCCCAATCAGCTGACTTTTAAGCAGACCTGCCCCGTACCCGTAGAAAAGTCCCTGGCTTGAAGAAAAGAAACCAACCATCAGTGTTCCGAAGGCACCGCATATGCCATGAACGGAAACTGCTCCCACTGGGTCATCTATTTTGACTATCTTATCGAAGAATTCAACTGAAAAGAATACGAGGACACCCGCAAGCAGTCCTATTATCAATGCTCCGCCGGGGCTTACAGCGTCGCATCCGGCTGTAATAGCTACAAGTCCTGCAAGGGCACCATTAAGAGTCATGCTGAGGGTCGGCTTTTTATATATGAACCATATTATCCCCATTGTGGCCAGTGCTCCTCCAGCCGCAGCTATGTTTGTTGTTACAAATATCAGCGATATTGCTTTTGCATTATCCACACCGGCGGCAGCCAGCTGCGAACCGGGATTAAATCCGAACCATCCTATCCAGAGAATAAAAACACCAAGTGTTGCCAGCGTCATGCTGTGCCCAGGAATTGCTTTGGCCTTGCCATCCGCATCATACTTTCCTATCCTCGGACCAAGCACCCTGGCTCCTATAAGTGCAGCCATCCCGCCAACCATATGAACTACCGATGAGCCTGCAAAATCGTGGAAAGGTATCTCCATGGTGCTGAGCCATCCTCCTCCCCAGGCCCAGTGCCCTGAAACAGGGTAAATGAAAAGGGAAATTACTGCACTGTACATGAGGTAAGCATTGAACTTCGTTCTCTCGGCCATAGCTCCGGAAACAATAGTTGCAGCTGTTGCGGCAAAAACTGTCTGGAAAATGAGGAAAGCAAAATCAGGCATATCAGTCCTGTAAAGATGATGGTCAAACAGGTCGATACCTCCCCAGAAACCGTTCTTTGTACCGAACATTATTCCGAATCCAATTGCCCAGAATACTATTGTACCAATAACAAAGTCCATGAGGTTCTTAAAAAGGATATTCGTGGTGTTCTTTGATCTTGTAAAGCCTGCCTCCACAAGCGCAAAGCCTGCCTGCATAAAGAATACAAGTGCGGCTGTAACCAGGACCCATATTGTATTAATTGAATATGCATATTCAGCCAGAGTCGACTCTACGGCTTTTATATCATCGGGCATTATAAATGTATATATCATGATTATCGGTTTTTAGGTTATTACTATTCTTCCCCTTCCAGGTACATTGCTTTATCGCCCCGATCGCCTGTCCGGATCCTGTAAGCATCTGTTATGTCTGAAATAAATATCTTGCCATCGCCTATTTCACCCGTCCAGGCTGATTTTAGAATGGCTTTTATTGCCGGATCCATATATTTTTCCCGACAATAGAAAGTGATAAGTGTCCTCTCTATAGTACTTGTGTCATAAGCTATTCCACGGTATACCCTTCCCTGTGTCGATTTGCCCGTGCCGCGTACATCCCAGAATGTTATGAATTCAACACCAACATCGTATAAGGCCTCCTTGACCTCATCAAACTTGGATTTTCTGATTACTACTTCAATTTTTTTCATAGTCATTGTATTTTCGTTTTTATATTTTCAGATTTCATTATTAAAAGGAGAATCCTGCCACTACGAAAAGCTGTTCTCTTTCGGGGTTGACAATAACCTGTCCTGTTACTGGTATGGAAAAGGAATCTGAAAGCCTTATTGCCTTTGTTGTTCCGATTCCTAAGTTGCAAACATTAAATTTCCCGTCGGATGTATGCCATCCGTCACCGGCACCCACGAACATGTTTACACTGCCTAAGGAGTATCCTGCCTGGAAATATTTATCTCCGCCGGCGGAAGCTGCACCACCTGCCTGGTTAACTATATAGTTGGCACTTAGACTGAACCCGCCTTTACTAAAACCCCCGTTTAGCTCAAAAGCCTGGCTGCCCGTTGCTTCAGAGATATCAAATAGTTTTTGACCCGGATAATAATAGTCCGTTACTCCCAGGCTCAGACCGAATGGAAATTCATATGAAACATACGGATCTGCTTCTGCATAACCCCAGGCATCAAAAGCTCCCCATACTCCGACTGTAAGACCCCCTCCGGAAAATTTAACCGAAGGTTGCACTGAAGGACCCGTTCCAAGCTTTGTTCCTCTCCATACGTAAGATGAATAAAGGTCGACATTCACTCCAAAGTCAGAATCATGCTCATCCTGTTGAGCCTGTGCCTGTACGGAAATAATAGTTAATAATGTGACCCATAAAAACAATCCCGGATAAAAGAATTCTGACTTTTTCATTTTTTATCAGTTTTAGGTTAATAATAAATTATCGCGGACAAATATATGTATTTTTTTGCTACACCCCTCTTTTTAGAGGGGGTAGTATGTATTTTTATATACATTATATGATATATACCCCCTATTTATATGGGGGTATATATCATTATTTATATTCTTTTTAAATTAATACCCCCTGTTTTGCAGGGGGTAAGGGTAGTAAACTTTTAAAAATATAATTTATGATTAATGACCACCAGTATACGGGCATTTGCGTTGTTTTCCGGATGTAAAACAGGAACGGAGATTATTCATCCCCGTCAGCATATGAAAATAAAAAAGCGGGGATTTGTAATCCCCGCCTGCATAAGACCCTAAATACTGTGTACCTTATACTGTACACCCCTTACCCTATACCGTATACCCTCTCCGGTTGCCGTTTACATTACTGCATATCGTGGTGAAGCTCAGATCCTGACCGCTATCGTCGGGACCGCATACCGGCTTACTGCAATCATACCATACCGGTAATATCCCAAACAAAAGCCCTGATGCCTACTTCATCGTTAACAGCATCAATTCTTTTCACTTTATCGAGCACCGTATCAACAACGGCATCATCTACAATTGTTAGCAGGCTCTTGTTGATCTCAGGCCATGTATGGGTACCCAGATGAGGAACTCCGGTATTGCTTCCTCTTCCCTGGACGTTCTCCCAGAGAGTATATCCTTTTATCCCAAGCCTGTCGAGCATGTACTCCACCTTCTCGGTATGAGCCTGGTTATATATTATCATTATTGCTTTCATATCATAATATTTTACTGATTAAATCTAGTGGCCGTTACTGTCTTCCCCGTTCATAAAGTCAAAGTCGGAATACATAGCCAGGGCCTTGTTTCTTTCCCCTTTTCTTGTAAAAATGGCATACACTACAGGTACAAGTATAAGGGTAACAAGCGTTGAGAATACCAGTCCTCCTATAACTGCTATACCCATTGGACTCCACAATTCCGATCCTGTTCCGGTACTCATAGCAAGCGGAAGCATACCGAGTATTGTTGTTGCCGAGGTCATTATGACTGGTCTCAGCCGTGAACGTCCGGAAATTGTAATAGCTTCATATAAGTCATGCCCCCTCTCCCTCATCAGATTAATGAAGTCAACAAGAACAATGGCATTTTTTACAACAATACCTATAAGCATAACAGCTCCGATACCCGATATAACGCTGAGAGCCGTATCGGTGGAAAACAGTGCTATCGCGACACCTGAGAAGGCAAATGGTATGGAGAACATTATTATGAAAGGCATTTTAAGCGACTCAAACTGTGATGCCATTATAAGATAAACCAGGATAAGGCTCATCAACAGCAACAAAGCAATATCCTTAAATGCATCCATCTGTTCCTTTATAGCGCCTGATATCTGTACCATAACTCCTGACGGAAGCTTAGTGGAATCAATCGCCTGTTGCACATCAGCCTGAATATCGGTCAGAGATCTCTTGAATGGTGTAAATGACACCCTTACTATACGTTCCTTTCTTTTTCTTTCGATACTCGGGGGCGACCAGTATTCCTTTATCTTAGCTATCTCACCAAGCCTTACCAGCTGACCGGTGGCATTTGGTATGCCTATGTTTTCAATCTCGGTGAGGGTATTCCTGGCACTCTCCTTGAATCGTACTACAACATCATACTCATCGCCAAACTGCCGCAGCTTTGTGGCTGTAAGGCCGTCGACCCTGTCACGTACTGCAGTTGCTACCATTGCGGTATTAAGCCCGTTGGCCGACATTTTGTTCTGGTCGAATATAATCTGGAGTTCCGGCTTTGATTTGGCACGGCTAATAGTCACATCCTTGGTACCTTTTATATCCTTAATCTTTTTTGCCAGGTCCTCAGCCACCAGGTTGGTCGCCGAGATATCATATCCGTACACTTCCACATCAACGGCATTACTTCCAAAACTACCCATATTATCAGATGTGCTTAATGTAAAGTTGACTATCTCCGACATTTTCGACAGGTCTCCCCTCATTTCCTCCACTATATCGAAGACTGATTTTTTACGATCTTCAATAGGTACAAGGCTCAGGTTGTAAGTTATCTTGTGTGTACCTCCAGAACTGAATATTGACGCAAATCCTCCCTGGTCGTCAGCACCTGTTGATGTTGATATTATTCTTACCTCAGGGTATTTGGCCCTGATAAGGCTATCGATATGATCAGCCGTTTTTATTGTCTCATCAACACGTGTACCTGTCTGCAGCTCGATAGTCGCAGATATCCTCGATTCGTCGGCCTCGGGGAAGAATTCTGTCTTGATAATACCGAAGAGGCTCATGGACCCTATAAATATAACAAAGGCAAATACGGTTACAAGTCTCTTATGATACAGAGCCCACCTGAGTGTCTTTTCATAGAAATGATCAAGCCTGTCAAGTCCTTTCCTTATACTGCCGTCGTAGGTCCAGAAGCCTGCATCTTTTTTTATCGGGTACCATTTCAGCAACAGGGCACTCAGTGTAGGAGTCAGTGTAATGGCTGCAAATACCGAAGTTACAATTGTGATTGTCACGATCATACCCAACTGTTTAAACAGTACTCCGGTCAGCCCTTTGATAAAGGTCAGGGGAAAGAAAACTGCCACAACGGTCAGGGTGGTTACAATAACTGCAAGCCACACCTCATTTGTGGCGTAAATAGCCGCTTCACGCGGTCTGCTTCCTCTTTCTATATGTTTTGTAATATTCTCGAGCACGACAATGGCATCGTCAACAACCATACCTATTGCTATGGAGAGCGATGTCAGTGATATAATATTTATCGATGCCCCTGTGACAAAGAGGTAAACGAAGGCAACTATGAGCGATATGGGTATTGTTAGTATGACAATGAAAGTGGCCCTCCACCTCCCCAGGAAGAACAGCACGACAAGGATAACAAAGATAGCCGCATACATAAGTGTCTCTGTCAGGTTACTGATAGAGTCTTTAATAAAGGAAGCACTGTCGAAGAGTTTTTCTATCTTAACATCCTGGGGCAAATCCTTTTTCAATTTCTCAAGTGCTGTCTCTACCTCCTTTGTAACTTTGACCGTGTTACCACCCGACTGTTTTTGAACATACATACTCATACCCTTGACGCCGTTGATCTTGGTATCGAGTTTCGATTCCCTTATTGTATCATTTACAACTGCGACATCCTTCAGATATACATTATGACCGTTATAACTGCTTATAACAAGATTCTTCAGAACATCACTTTCAGGAAACTCCCCCTGTATCCTTAATGGGTAGTCTGTTTTCCCCATTTCAATATAGCCGGCAGGCAGGTTCATGTTTTCGGCACGGATAACATTTCCTATCTGTTCTATTGTAAGGTTATAGGCTTCCATCTTCCTGGGATCCACATCAACATATATCTTCCTGCCGGGAACACCCGCAAGTCCTACCGATCCTACTCCGTCAATCCTGTTAAGGGGGTTTACTATCTTTTCATCCAGTATCTTTTCAAGTCCGGCATAACTCTCCTTTGCAGTGATAGCATAGAAGATAATAGGCATCATGCTTGTACTGAATTTTATTATCGTTGGCTTTTCGCAGCCATCGGGCAGTGCGCGCTCAGTAAAACTGAGCGCGCTCCTTATATCATTCGAAGCTTCATCGAGGTTGGTCCCGTATTCGAAATTCATGAAAACCACTGAGGTTGCATCACTCGAGGTGGATGTTATCTCTTTGAGGTTACTTATTGAGTTCAGCGCATTCTCGAGAGGACGCGTAACATTGGACTCTATATCGGAAGCACTCGCCCCGGGATAGTTGGTATAGACCACAACATAAGGAAGTTCCATTTCCGGATATAGGTCAACCGGCAGCTGGGTGAGCGAATATAAACCTATGACTATCAGCCCGACAAATATCAGGATCGTTGTCACGGGTCTCTTAACCGAAGAACTGTATATACTCATTTTGAAATAATTGATTGTAAGTAAGTTACTCTATTACATTTATCCTGTCACCATTAACAAGGCGTGCCTGTCCTTCGATGATCAGCTTATCCCCTTCATTGATACCGGATGATATTATTTCCAGTTTATCATCAAACCGCTTTCCAAGCTTCACCTCAAGACGTTCTGCAGTATCTCCTTTTGCCAGGAATACATAACGTATATCGGTACCTTCCTGTAATAACACCGTATTTGCCGGTACAACAAAGGTATCAACCTCTCCAAGGTCCATTGAGACCCTTACAAACATGCCCGGTTTAAGAAGGTTGTCAGTGTTCGCCAGTTCCAGTTCCACCTCAAATGATCTTGTTGCTGGGTTTATTGTAGGTGCAATGAGGTATACCTTTGCATTGAACTTTTTACCTGAATAAACATCAGATGTCACTTCGGCTCTCATCCCGTTCCTGATAAGCGGATAATATTGTTCTGAAACATTGAGACTTATTTTCAGGGGATTAACCTGCATTACCGTAACTACTGCCGCCCTTCCTGTTTGCGTAGTGGGAGTACCGGTATACATTTCACCGTTTTCGAAATATTTCCCTGTCACAACACCGTCGAAAGGAGCCCGGAGAAGAGTATTCTCCTCCATAAAATCCACATTTGTTTTAGTTACATCGTATTGAGTTTTCATCTGGTCGTATTGCTGCTGCTTGGCACTTCCTGTCTGTAGAAGGGTATCTATCCTGCCAAGGTCCTTTGCCTGGTTTGCAAGCTGTAGTTTAAGCTGATACAGCTGTGTACGGTCCATGAGGAAAAGTTTGTCTCCTTTTTTTACTTTTGAGCCTACTTCAACATATATCTTATCAATCCTGCCAGGAGTTGAAGGGACAACATTTACTTCCTCAAAAGGCATTACAGTTGCCGTATAATCAATCGTCCTTGAGATTTTGGATTTCGAAAGGACAGCTACTTTAACTGGTATGGCAGCCTTGACGGTACTATCTGCCGCCTGTGCCTCAGAAGCGGTGCTTGTGCTTTTCGATGAACAGGCCGATAGAACAAGTATGCCTGTCAGAATTGCCGGAATAAGATTTAGGTATTTCATTATCTGTAGTTTTGAATGTTTCGGTTTGATAATTATATATTATTAAGAAGTTTATCGAGAGCCAGTTTGGTCTGCAAAAGGTTCATAAGTGCAGAAATATAATTGTTCTCAGCGTCAAGATAAAGTGAATTTGATTGAGTCAGGTCGAGACTTGAAGCCATCCCGTGTTTATACTTGTTCTTCATACTTTCATAGACCCTTTTTGCCACTTCAATATTATCTTTCTGACTCTTGTACTGAAGGTTTGCATTCACAAGATTATACCTGAGCTGCTTTTCCTGGAGCATTAGCTGGTCCTTAACCATTTCTGTGTTATTTCTTGCTTTCTCGAGATTTATTTTTGCTTTTTTTATCCTGCTGTATTGCTGGCCGCTTCCAAAAATGGGGACAGACAATTGCAAACCAGTCATAGAATTGGGAAACCATCTGAGCTCACCTATCTTGTCGCCCATGCCATTTTCGCCGTAATTATAGAAACCTGCAATTGTGGGAAGCACAGCTGCCTTTTGTGTCTTAAGCGCCAGTGCCGACATCTTCTCCTGGCTGGCCATCAGCAGATAATTAATATTTTGCGTATGGTCAAATTCCTGCGACAACAGAGCCTCAATATTTATTTCTGCAGTAAGACTCTCAAGAGTCTCTGTCAGCACAAGTGGTGTATCGGACGAAACACCAAGCTGAAACCTGAGAAGATTATAGTTTAACTCTATTGTGCGCTGCAATGAACTACGCGAATTCTCAACCATCGAAACATTGGATTCCATCTGATCAACATCAGTCGATTCTGCCATACCGGCCGCATACATGGCCCGGGTCGACTTAAGCGTTTCGCGAAGATTAGCAAGGTTCTCATCAAGAATCTCAAGTGACTTTTCGGACACCAGTATCAGGTAATAAGCCGATGAAACAGCTTCCTTTGTATCAAGTTCAGATCTTGCCAGGTTCTCCTGGCTGAGTTTTTTAGCCAGCTTACTTGTTTCAACGCCCAGGAAATAAGGGGCGCTGAATAAGACCAGTGAGGCCTGTATCGTAGCTCCTGAATTGAATTTCGATCCAAAGGTAACCGGTATCTTTTCTCCGGGCTGACCGAAAATTTCGCCGGGCAAAAGAGTTGTCATCAATTTCAGGTTATCATTAAAAGAACCCGATGCCGTCACCTGAGGTAAACCTGTTGAAACAGCTTCCCATATTGCTGCCTTTGCTGCCGCAACATCCATCCTTGATGAAATAACTGATTTGTTGTGCTTTATGGCATAATCCTGTGCATCCTGAAGCGAAAGTTTAAGTCCCCCCTCCGGAGCCTGCGATTGAACAAATCCTCCCGTTAGGAAGAGCATTAAAATGCCAATTAGGAGTTTTCTTTTTTTCATGTGCTGATAATTTTTATTTAGAGGTCACCTGTAACCCGAATGGCATAAATGTTCAAATCGTTACATTACCTAACCATAGGGGTTTACTGTCTTTTTTATAATATTATTTGTCTGTGTGTTAAATTGTCTGAGACTAAAATCTCGATTCAAGTATGGCTATCATATTAAGACCTTTATCGGTCGAAATTCCCTTCATATAATTAATAAAAGTGTTTTTAATAATATCATGGCGCGTAAACTGTTCATAAGGGAAGAGATCATTATCAACTACCGATCTGCCCAGCAGATAAAGGCACCTGTTAACTATATCGGGGTCAATATCACTCCTGAAATAGTTTTCCTCTATTCCCTTTTCAATGACTGCCTGGTTGTTCCTGAATTCTGCCATGGCTCCTATATCCGATACTTTTAAAAACACATCATGATGATATTTCTTAAGATCGGCAAAAAAAGCCGGACTCATTGCATGAAAATGATCCCTGCTCATCTCAAGAAGCCTGAATATTGCCTCAATGGAATTGTCAGAGTCACCAAGCACTGTCTCTGTTAAAAATTTCTGTTTCTCCGCCATCATCATCAGAACGTTCATTATCAGCTCATCCTTATCTGAAAATGTCTCGTAAATAGTTCGCTTCGACATACCCAGGTTAGCCGCAATGGAATCCATCGTTACCGACTTTATACCATATGTCCTGAATAAACCGGCAGCTTCTTCTACAATTCTTTTTCTTACATCCATCAGGTTAAATTATCCGCAATATTTAAAAACATGGCAAAAATATGAAAACTTTTTTAGTTTTAATAGTTTTAAAAGTTTAATTCCGGATAAACTCCGTGAAACGATGTATTTTACCGGTGAATGACGGATAGTATTTAAAAAGGTTGCATACAGCGACATAGAAAAAACATTCAGAAAAATCAGAAATAAGTGTTATTTTTGTTTTGCGCTTATACTTCCTACAAGTAATGCAGGACAGACAGGAAAAGTAAAGGAGCGCGATTAGTTTCTTCATGCTCAGAGTGGATGAGCATTCCTGACATTACACCGACTTTATTTAATTTCATAAATTTTATAACATATGACTACATCCAAGACAATTTACCAGGTAGATGCTTTCTCTGCCGTACCATTCAAAGGTAATCCTGCCGGAGTATGTATTCTCGATTCAGAGATATCAGTTCACAGGATGCAGAACCTTGCAATGGAAATGAATCTTGCGGAAACCGCATTTGTACTCCCTGTGGAAAGTGGGTATAAACTCAGGTTTTTCAGCCCCGAAACTGAAATCAGATTATGCGGGCATGCAACTCTTTCTGCCTCTCATATTTTATATGAAACAGGTTTGGTCGACAGTCGTGAGGAGATTAAGTTTGCCTGTAAAGCTGGCAAACTAACGGTGAAGAAGCGTGGTAACTGGATAATTATGGATTTCCCCTCCTACAAACTGGAAAAAATTGATAAAAAAGAAGACTTTACAAAGACAACACGAATAGACCCTGTTGAGTTATATAAAACAGATGCAGGCTGGTACCTGGCATTGATGAGGAACGAGGAAGATGTCAAATCCCTTCGGCCCGATTTTGAGTCGATGAGAAGTTCAAAATACGGAGATATAATGGTTACAGCTGAATCAGACGATCAGAAATTTGATTTCTGTGTTCGCTGTTTCGCTCCCGGTTTTGGTATAGACGAGGATCCTGTTACAGGTTCGGCTCATTGTGCTCTTGTACCCTTCTGGAAGATGAAAACAGGAAGGAACGATTTTATTTCACACCAGGTATCAAAAAGGGGTGGTATCCTTAAGGTTTCGATGAAGGATGAAAGAGTTGAAATATCAGGTCATGCAAAGACTGTATTCCGCACGGAGATACTTGTCTGAAAATAATATGAGTAACAGATTTTCAATGCCATCAAAAAAAAACACGAACTGCTAATCACAAAAATCATAAAATCATGAAGCAAGATCCGGATTCAAGAATTGAAGAACTGGGGCTGACGTTGCCACCTGCCCCTAAACCTGTGGGAGTTTACAAGCCCGTACTTGTGGTCGGTAAATTCCTTTATGTTTCAGGGCAGGGTCCTGTTAAAGATGATGGCTCCCTGATGAAGGGTAAGCTGGGTTCAGATCTCGACACCGATGAGGGCAAGCTGGCTGCGCGCCAGGTTGGACTGACAATGCTTGCAACAATAAAGACTCATTTCGGTGATCTGAAAAAGATAAAAAGACTTGTAAGGGTACTTGGTATGGTAAACAGCGCCCCAAATTTCGAACAACATCCTGCAGTCATCAACGGATTCAGTGAATTGATGGCAGAAGTCTTTGGCGATGAAGACGGTGTTGGTGTAAGAAGTGCTGTAGGTATGACCCTTCCTCTCAATATACCTGTTGAAGTGGAAGCAATGTTTGAACTTTACTGAACTTTAAAATGAATGATCAGGAAATAAGAACGGAGAACTGGTACGAAATAGAAAATGCCGGGGAGGTCTTATCACCTTCATTGCTTGTATATCCCGATCGCATTGAAAGCAATATAAGGAAGCTTATTGAAATTGCAGGGAATGTTGAAAGGTTGCGCCCCCATGTCAAATCGCATAAAATGGCTGAAGTTGTTAAGCTTCAGATGAAATACGGGATTACCAAATTTAAAAGTTCCACAATAGCGGAAACAGAAATGGTGGCACGTTGCGGCGCATCTGACATTATCTTTGCAATGCAGCCGGTTGGTCCTAATATCGACAGGTTTTTCAGGCTTAAACAGGAGTTTCCCGGTGTTAATATTTCATGTATAGCCGATTCCGAGGAAGTTATAATAAAACTGTCGGAAATGGCCAGGAGAACCGGACTGGAAACAGGGGTATGGCTCGATATCAATTCCGGGATGAATCGTTCCGGCGTTGCTCCAGGTGACAAAGCTGTACGTCTGTACGACAGGATATTCGACTCGCCGATGCTTATAGCAGAAGGACTGCATATTTACGACGGCCATATCCATGATAAGGATTTCGAAACCCGCAGGAAAGTATGTGATGAATCTTACAGCCAGGTAGAATACCTGGTAGATGAACTTCAGAGAGATGTGGGCCCTGTTAAGATAGTAGCCGGCGGAACACCGACATTCACTGTTCATGCCCTGAGAAGAAACGTTGATCTTAGTCCGGGAACACCATTGCTGTGGGACTGGGGTTACGGATCTTCATTCGCAGAAATGCCTTTTCTCAATGCTGCTGTGTTACTTATGAGGGTCATAAGCAAACCTGCAAAGGAAACTCTCTGTCTTGACCTTGGTCATAAGGCAGTGGCTGCAGAGATGCAACCTCCCAGGGTTAATATCTTTGGAATCAGGAGATATAAAATGTCCATACATAACGAGGAACACCTTGTAATAAATACACGCGATGCCGATAATTTCAAAACGGGCGACGTTATGTACGGCATCCCCTGGCATATCTGTCCTACGGTTGACCGTCACGATACAGTTAATGTTGTTGTTGACCGCAGTGTAAAAGGTCAGTGGAATATTGATGCCCGACGCAGGAAAATCACCTTTTAAATAAGCCGGCAGTGTGACCACAGAAAAGTTTTTTATAGCCGACGGGCATCTCGACCTTTCGATGAATGCCCTTGAATGGAACCGCGATCTAAGGTGGACCATCAGCGATATAAGGGAAAGTGAACAAGGGATGACCGATAAACCGGACAGGGGAAAAGGCACTGTCAGCCTTCCTGCAATGAGAGATGGTAATATAGGGTTATGCGTGGCAACACAGATCGGCAGATACGTTAGACCCGGGAATAAGCTCCCCGGGTGGAGATCACCTGAACAGGCCTGGGCCCAGACTCAGGGTCAGCTCGCCTGGTATAAAACAATGGAAGAGGCAGGGGAAATGACAGGGATAAAAACAACCCCGGAGCTCCGAAACCATCTTGAAAACTGGAAGAAAAAACCGGGGAAACATCCAATAGGCTTTGTCCTTAGTATAGAAGGTGCCGATTCAATTCTTACCATGGGTCACCTTGAAAGAGCTTTTGAATACGGATTGCGTGCCATCGGACCTGCTCATTATGGTCCTGGAACCTATGCCCAGGGAACAGGCGCTGCCGGCGGAATTGGTAATAAAGGCAAAGAGTTACTCAAAGAAATAGAAAATCTGGGCTTAATTCTTGATGCCACACATCTTTGCGATGACAGTTTCTATGAGACAATGAACCTTTATCATGGTCCGGTATGGGCAAGCCATAATAACTGCAGGGTATTTGTTCCGGACGAAAGGCAGTTCTCCGATGAACAAATTAAAGAACTAATAAACCGTGGAGCAGTTATCGGTGTGGCCCTCGATGCATGGATGATGGTACCCGGCTGGATAAGGGGTAAATCAGATCCGCTGACAGCAGGAGTATCTCTCAAACAGGCAGTGATGAACATAAACCACATTTGCCAGATCGCAGGTAACTCACTGCATGCAGCAGTAGGGTCCGATCTTGACGGGGCCTTTGGAAAGGAACAATGCCCGTACGATCTTGACACAATTGCCGACCTGCAGAAGCTGCCGGTAATGTTGCGCGAAGCAGGTTTCAGTGATACGGATATAAAAAATATAATGGGCGAGAACTGGATACGCTTCCTGGAGAAGAACCTCCCTGTTTAATTGTTAACAATGGCTTAAGTCTTACTCCCTACAACTTACGCACTACCTGAACAGGTATACGAAGCCCCTGTATTCCTTGCCATCATAGCTTATATCATCCCATCCGTAAGCTCTTATAATATAGAAATAAATTCCCGGTGTTGCTTTTGCCGATGAGTTATTAACATTGCCATCCCATCCCTGCCACTGCCTGAGATTTTCTCCGTCACCAAAAAAACTATAGACCTTACGTCCGCTCCTGCTGAAAACCTCCATGGTAAGGTACCTTAGTGATTTTGATTCCACCATAAAATAATCATTTATCCCGTCACCATCAGGTGTGAACACGTTTGGAACATTAAGCTCGGAAGGATCAACAACTATCTTATCAAAACGCATCGAATCGATGCAATGGAGAGTGCTTTCAATTGTCAGTTTTACGGAATATTCACCCGGTTTATAATAAGTATGCGGAGGAGGATCACTGAGTGTCGAAATACTGTCTTTCCCGTCACCGAACTCCCACCGGTAGGTAGAAGCCCTTATCGATTTATCGGTAAAGGTCACTTCAAGCGGAGCTTCTCCTTTATCGGGATCTACTGAGAAGTCAGCCTTGACATGAATGGACTCATAAAAGAATGATGACCCGCTTGTACAGCCCAGGCTGTCTGTGACCTGCAGTTTATAGGTTACATCTTCAAGAGGGGGGTTAAAAGTCTGAGGGTTCAGCTCAACATCGGGATAGGGTATTGCTGAAACCGGATCGGACGACCACAGGAACCTGACACCATTTGGCAATTTTACCGGAAGTCCGCTCGCAGGATCATTATAATAAAAAGTGTCAATAGCCGCTGTACCCTTCAGGGCCACATAGTCGCATGTCCTGTTAAGAAGACTTGCCTCAGCATGGGGCATATCATAAAAGATCCAGGCTACAAACGAGGTATCAAAACCGCCGCTTATATTAACTTTGTATCCTCCCTCCAGAAGGTTATCTATTGTTGAAACAGTTACTCCTGTTTCTGATTTAACCGGGATACTGAAATCCGCAGTTGCATCGTTCCACCTGAACCATTGGAAATTAAAAGGGGCTGTGCCGCCCGGACTTTCAGCCACCAGTTTTCCCGGGGATGATCCGGATGCATCGCAATATATAAAAACCGGATCCTTTGCTCCCGGTGCTGAAGGATATGATGTAAATCTTACGGCACTGCTACCCGGTGCTGTGAGCTGAGCTTCGGTTACTGAAGGCACTAAAAAGATTATGATCAGAAAAAAATATCGCACAGGCAACAGATTCTAATTAAACAACGTAATCGTTATTGTTTTGGTATTCTTACCTGCAAGTATAGTAAAAATATAGCCATTTAAGAGGATCAGTCGACATGAAATACCTCCTCCATATCGGACCACCATTCTCCGGTCTTTCTCGTGCTCACAGGTTTCTGCATGGGTTCCATAATATCCCACCATTCCCTTGTAAGCGGGTCGGCAGCCATTTTTTTCATATCGGCTTCATAATCATTGCCGGTATATTCAAAATAAGCAAACAGGGTACCATCTTTGTGAAAGATAGAATAATTATGAATATTGCATTCCCTGATCATATCCAGAATTCCAGGCCATACTTTCTCATGATATTTCCTGTAACGGTCGAAGTGTTCGGGCCTCACTCCTATTACCTGTCCAAATCGTTTCATATACAGACTATTTGTGGATTAACAACTATACAATGTTAATAATAATAAATGTAACCACCCTTTTTAAAACGGTAGCAGTAAAGCAGTGTTGAAAAAAAATCCCGTATAAATATTACCACCGCACACAGGTTGCCCCCGATATTATTAAATTTGCCGCACCTGTTACGCTGTAATTCTAAACAAAGCATGGCAATAAGTTATTTAGACGATCTTAACGAATCTCAGAAACAAGCAGTTATTAACTTTGAGGGACCCTCTTTGATTATAGCCGGTGCAGGAGCCGGCAAGACGAGGGTTCTCACTTACCGTATAGCACATCTCCTTGAGCAAGGAGTTCCTGCAGGTAAAATTCTTGCACTTACTTTTACCAATAAGGCTGCCAGGGAAATGAAAGACCGGATAGCCGGCATTGTGAGTCCGGAGATAACAAGACATATCTGGATGGGCACCTTTCACTCCATTTTTGCCAGGATACTCAGGAAGGAAGCAGAGAGAATGGGTTACAAGTCAAATTTCACAATATACGACACATCCGATTCGAGGAGTCTTATAAAGACAATTATCAGGGAAATGAGCCTCGATGACAACATTTACAAACCCGGGGTAATAGCATCAAGGATATCAGCAGCCAAGAATAACCTTGTTACAGCAAGCCGTTATGCAGCCGACAGTTCCATGCAGTCGTACGACAGATCGAGCAGGATACCTCTTATGTCAGACATTTACAGGGCATATGCAATGCGATGCTTTAAGGCTAATGCGATGGATTTCGACGATCTCCTGCTAAATACAAACATCCTTTTCAGGGATTTCCCTGATGTCCTTGCCACATACCAGTCGAGGTTCCAGTTTGTCCTTGTCGATGAATACCAGGACACTAATTTTTCACAATATCTTATTGTAAAAAAACTCGTGGATTCACATCACAACCTCTGCGTTGTGGGAGATGATGCACAGAGCATTTATTCCTTCAGGGGCGCCAGGATTGAGAACATTCTTAATTTTAAGAATGACTATGGTAATTACAGGTTATATAAGCTCGAACAGAATTACAGGTCGACAAAGACTATTGTGGAAGCGGCAAATACAATTATCGCCAACAATGAGGGACAGATACAAAAGAAAGTATTCTCGGAAAACGAAACCGGGGAAAAGATACAGGTATTCCAGGCAATGACTGATACTGAAGAAGGGTTTAATGTAGCTTCCGATATATTTGACAAAAAGTTTGCCCTTCAGCTTAACTGGTCTGATTTTGCAATTTTATACAGGACCAATGCACAATCGCGTATCTTCGAAGAGACTCTGAGACGAAAGAATATTCCCTATAAGATATACGGGGGCCTTTCCTTTTTTGAAAGGAAGGAAATAAAGGATATGCTTGCCTACTTCAGGATTGTAATCAATCACAATGATGAAGAGGCTTTTAAAAGATCCGTCAACTACCCCAAAAGAGGCATTGGTGACACCACTGTCAAAAAGGTTCTTGACCTTGCGGAACTTATGAATGTCCCGCCATGGGATATACTTAAAAATGCCGGTACCCACACCGAACATTTTAATGCCGCTACTGCCAGGAAGCTGACATCATATACTGAGATGATTGAAAGTTTCAGCCACGATGCCGAAATGCCCGATGCATATATAAAGGCGAGGGATATAGCCACTGGTTCAGGTATCATTAAAGAGATGCGCGAAGGCAACTCACCTGAAGAAATAAGCAAGTATGAGAATCTTGAAGAACTGTTGAATGGTATAAAGGAGTTCACCGAATCTGCCTCGACAAATGGCGAACCGTCGACACTTGAGGCCTATATGTCCAATGTAGCACTTCTTACCGACCAGGACAAAGAAAGCGAAGAGGACAGGAACAAGGTTACCCTTATGACGATGCACTCGGCAAAAGGACTTGAGTTTAAACATGTATATATCGTGGGAATGGAGGATACTCTTTTCCCCTCCCCCATGTCATCGGGAAATGTCAGGGAACTTGAAGAAGAGAGAAGGTTGTTCTATGTCGCTGTTACCAGGGCTGAAAAACAGGCTACTTTAAGCTATGCCCTTAACAGGTATAAGTGGGGAAACCTTGAGCGATGCAGCCCCAGTCGCTTCTTAAAAGAGATAGACCAGCGATTCCTTAATTATCCACAGACAGGAGGTAAACCCTTCAGGGAAAATACCCAGGAAACAAAACCTTCTCATTTCCGCGAAGAACCTGTTAAGTATGTACCACCGGCAAGACTTAAAAAAATATCGGCTTCTTCAGGATCGGGGGAGCAATCTTCATTACATACACAGGCATCTGTGTCGTCCTTTTCCGAAGGCGACAGAGTGAGTCATGACAGGTTCGGAAGGGGAACAATTATATCAATTGAAGGCGACCCTCCAAACACTACTGCTACCGTGGAATTTGAAAAAGAAGGCAGAAAGAAACTGCTCCTCAGGTTTGCTAAACTAAGTAAATCAGGAGATTAGTTCTGCTTTTTACCCGCCTGCCCAAAATTCATTTTCATGAATGTATAACCAACTGTAGATATATCGTGGTTATAATGTTCATCAATTTCTTTGGTCTCCATCTTCATAACAGGTTTGTTATGCTTGTCGAATGATTCCATGGCAAGCATTACCGCCCCCTCAAAGCCGGGGTAATTATAATAGGTAGGGACACCCGCCTTACCCCAGTATGCCCTGTCGGCATTCAGTTTAAGATCTTTTGTCATCCACACATTCGCATATGTTTTATCTTCAGGATCCGTAACCTTATATTCTTCGCATTTATATCCTGCAATCATCCTGGAGTTACCCGTCTTTGTTATCTGAGCACGTTCAGGATCTTCATCCTTATACTTTTCAGCCATTGCAGCCATTGCAGAATCGGTGGGAAGAGTCGATATAATACCTGTCTTGGAATCTTCACCCCCTATAAGCATAAGAAAACACCTGTTCTCTCCATCAAAAATGAACACGGTGGGAACGGGCTTTTCATCGTTGCTCTGATCGATAACCTCCATCTCTATTCCTGCATTCATATTGGCTTTGTTGAAGTAGGTGTAATAATCGGATTTCACAACATCTTTGTTATCATACGACTCCATCTGCATATATATCCTGCCTGTAAACTTATAATCATCAGCATATTTGATGTCGATCTTACCTCCAAATAACCCGCGACCGGTTGCCCTGGTGCTGTAGTCCTTATCCTGTGATTTGTCAGCATTGGCAATACTGTCCCTGGTACGCTCCTGTTCCTTCTCCTTATTCTCAAAACTTTTGTCAATTGCCGAATCGATCTTTTGTTCGATGTGCCTGTTAATGGCCCTTCTTAGAAGACCCTGTCCGTTTAAAGCTGCAGGCATTGCAACCATGACAGCAAATGATAAAATAATTGCCTTTGTTTTCATGTGTAATAGATTTTGTTTTAAAAGGTCACATGTAACCCCCATAAGTCTATTTTTCATCCTTTCAGTTATTTTGTGGTATGAGGGCTTCATAATATACAGATTGGTTAAGAGTAAAGCATAAAGTTAGATATTTTTTCAATCACTATACTATCACCTGCCAATAAAAACAAAAGCAATTATTTAGTATCCGAATGATTAGCACCCGGTTAAAGTCGCCGGGTGCTTACAGTCCGTCTACTCCTGTGCCGGAATCACCTCTGCAGTTTTTTCCTTTTCCCTAAGCACGGCCTCATAAAGAGAAGCGAAAGAGCTTGAAACCCACATAATTGCAGGGAAGATACCAACTATGAACAGAAGCAACCCGAAGAGGATTATGAATATGGATACAAAGCCCAGGAAAAATACTGTCCATCCGTATCCCTTTGTCATTTTCCAACTCATCTCCACCGCTTCAATAGGATCGACCTTTTTGTCCATTATAATATATGGAACAAAGGCCAGTCGACAGGCTATAATAATACCGGGTATTATGAGTGCTATCAACCCAAGCACTACAAGTGCAAAAACAAGAAGGTTTGCCAGTATTATGGAAAGATAATTCTCCATAAAACCTTTTATGAGATATTCAAAATCAGGCTTTATTTTCCTTACTGCCAGGACAAATATAAAACTGCCTCCATATTCAAAAACTGGAGCCACAAGAAAAGCATACAGCATACCAATAAGTCCGAAAAAAGCTGCAAATATTCCCAGTGAACCTATTGTGAAAAAATCTCTCATCCTGTGAAAATGATCACCGTAGAACATCCAGGGCATATGCCTGAAATCAGAAGGATTAATGTGAAAATTAAACATTCTCATAGGTGCCGTGACAATCGCTAAAATTATGACTACAAGGAATAGTCGCAGAAAATTATCAGCCATAACCTTCCACCCTGTCCCCAGGCTAAAACCAAAGTCGGGTACAAGGTTGTAATCATTCTTTGTTTCCTGCGGGCCTTTTGATTCTGCCTGCCCGTTTGTTTCCATTGTTTCCATGATGTAAAAATTATATGATTATAAATAAGATTCTTTTGTACCGGTAAATTTAAATACAGGCATTGAGACTGCCTGCATACTATAGTAGTGATTTGTCATTTTCCTACTTAAGTATGAAGACCAATACTTTAGTAGTGGATATGTTCCCGTTCATGATATTTCTGTTTTTTCATATCTTTAGAAAATGTTTCAGTACCTAGGATACCTGATTTTTATAATATCGGTGGCTCTGGCCGCTGGAGGTGTAATTCTCTCAATCCGTCTCAGGAATAAATATCACGGCAGTATCTTTTCATCTCTGCTATATTTCCAGGTATTCGTGTACACCTTCGGATTCTATGGCATCTGGGGACAGGCTATTTTAAAAGTACTGCTTACGCAGTATGTATCGTCCGGTGATCTGATCAGGATATCGGATATCGCTCTTCTGATGGGACTACCGTTCCTTGTTTTTGCATGGCTGATGCTGATACAGTTTGCCCTGGTACTTACCGGCAGAAGAAATAACTCCCTTTCTCTCACACTTTTTCTGCTTATAAACTTTTCTATCCTGACCGCCATGGGGTATTATTTTTCAACGGAGCATATAATTAAACCTTCCGTTGTTATTAAAGGCTATTATATTTCAATGAGCTTCCTATACTCAACAATAGCCTCTTCCATCATACTCTTCAGCAGCAGGAGGTCAGGATTATTACATAAGCATAATACCCGGATTCTGTCTTCATTTATATTCATAATGATGATCTTACAGAATATTACACTTGTATTTTATAAAAATGAACTTTGGATAGCTGTTATTTTCACATTTGTGTATTTTGCAGGTAATACCCTCATTCCACTCTACCTCAGTTATGGAACTGCCATTGCAACAGATACGCCTGTCACGGATCAGACTATCTCATTCGATGATTTCTGCAAGAAATTCGATGTCAGTCCGCGAGAAACAGACATAATAAGAGAGATATGTAATGGCTTGAGCAATAAGGAGATTGCTGACAAATTATTTATCACCCTTCAAACAGTCAAGGATCATACACACAGGATCTACAGCAAGACCAACGTTCGCAGCCGGGCCCAGCTCATTACTATAATCAGGGAGTTGAGAACTGACTGAATCTTATTCAGAAAACCTGAGGTAGACTATAACCTTGCCATCTTCAAAATCCAGTGTTACCCTTTCCTCCGTCGCTTCGTTAAGGGTAGCCATCCACCAATTACCAAGCTTTTTTTTACTTAACGGATACTTTAATCCTGATGAAGTTATTTCGGTTGAAGGGTCTATGGAAAAAATCGATACCTGCTGTCCGGGGAAAGAAGAGATTACCGATCCTTTTAACAGAGGGATAAGAAGACCTGTATCGGTAACCATTATAACATTAACAATGTTAACATACTCAGCCAGCAGGGAAATATTGCCAAGTGTATGATCCTCGCGCTGGCCAGTAGCTCCGACAATTATAAGATCGTTGTAGCCCCTCCCTGCACACCATTGAACAGCTTTTGTGAGGTCATTTGTTTCCTGTTCAGAAATTTCAAATAACCTGTCCCTGTATTTCAATGCATGAATGTCGCTCAGCGAATCCATATCACCTACAATGGCATCAGGAGTAAACCCTGCTTTGACAAGTTTCTTAACGCTGCCGTCACAGCAT
>JBJKPQ010000091.1:0-7180 GCA_046706305.1 Bacteroidales bacterium | reverse complement strand
GGTCAAAGCCTAAGCCGGCCTGGTAACCAATAGTCATTCTGCTGTAAAGATTTTTCAGATCAGGGTTATCAATTAGCTCTTTAGGAGTATTAAGCAAAATTGATCCTGAAGGCCCTGCATTTAATCTTAGCGGACCAAGTTTAAAACCAAGCAGAACAGGTATATCAAGCTTGGTGAAATTTTGTTTTATAAAAGTTGGTACCTGAGAGGTATTAGGGGAAGTATTTGTTATTGAGTATTCATTTGTACGGGTAGAAAGCAATAATTCAGGTTGAAGATAAATACCAAATAATGATGCCCGCAGGAAGAATCCACCCTGAAAGCCGTATTTTGCTGAAGTAACAGCATCTATGGCATAGGTTGTACTACCAGTGGTTATTGTTTTTATGTCACCCATAGAAATGGAATTCGTACTCAGTCCGGCCTTTACACCAAATTTTAATTGTGAAAATGCCGGTATAGTAAGCAGCACAATAATAAGTATTGCAAAAAATTTTTTCATGATTGTGGTTTTAAATTAACAACATCTTAATCTGATGAATTATTAGATAATATGTTTAACGCTTTTTAGTATATAAAAGTTGCGTCGATAATCAAAAAAACAGTTCCAGAATATTATTTAAAATAAAAAAACAACTGTTATTTTGCTGCCAGTGCTTCAAAAATCACCTTTTTCATCTTTTCAAACTCTTTACGATCATACAACCTCGTTAAAAATATTATTTTCCCGTTTCGGTCAATAATGACATTTCTTGTTACCCCAGCATCTTTATCAGCAAATAATCCAAAAATATCAGCTCCCGGGTCAAGGGCCAACGGATAGGATATTTTCATATCATTCTGAAATTTAAGGACCTTGTCCTTTGGCTCATCCCTGTCGATACCCACAAGGACAAGACCTTCCTCCTTTCCCGGGTTCCATATTTCTTTCTCGATAAAAGGCATTTCTGTTCTGCATACGCCACACCAGCTTGCTGTAAACTGAAGCATAACAATCTTACCTTTAAGGTCCGACAATCTTAAACTCTTCCCGTTAGCCTCATTAATTGTAAAATCAGGTGCCATCTGTCCAACTTTAACAATATATCCCCTGTCGGCGGGTTCATTGTTCTGACCGAAGGAAATGCAGCTGGCAAGGATGAAAGGGATAAATAACACTATAAACTTTTTCATTCTATAAAATTTTAATATGGGTTTCATATTTTCGAAAATGATTATTAAATTTCCAAAGATATAAGAGTAAAGGAAAATGCAATAATTTATTGCAAAGGTGAATTTAAAAAGTGACCAAAATCACTTACGGGGAATAACAAGCGCATTTTTTTTGTAATCTGCAAATGGCATAGAACCGGCAGACCATAATTGATAATTAACCCTATTTGAATACAATACAACATTTTAAACATTTTTAACCATGAGATCTTTGTTTGCTTTTTTTCAGGTATTTCTTCTTTTTGCATTTATGCCAGGACTGATGGCTCAGAGTAATGCAGAAAAAAAATTGCATATTATAGTAATTGGTGCACATCCCGATGACCCCGACAAGGTAGGTGGAACAGCTTATAAATGGGCAAGTATGGGGAATGATGTACTAATGGTGTCGCTAACCAATGGTGATGCAGGACATCAGTCAATAAAAGCTCATAAACTGGCAAAAATTCGTCGTGAAGAAGCTCGCAAGGCAGGCGAGGTGATAGGAGTAAGATATATCACTCTTAATAATCATGACGGCCAGTTAATGCCCACTTATAAGAACAGGCTCGAAGTCATAAAGTTAATAAGAGAGCAACAGGCTGATATTGTCATCTGCCCGAGACCATACGACTATCATCCCGACCACAGGTATACGGGAGTTCTCGTTCTTGATGCAGCTTATATGGTAACTGTTCCCACAATTGATCCCAAAGTACCATTTCTGAAAAAGAATCCCCTGTTTCTCTGGATGAGTGATGGCTTTGTTCATCCTGAACCATTTAAAGCTGATGTAGCTGTAGATATCGATGATGTTATTGAAAAGAAAATGGATATGTATCATCAGCATAAATCACAGATGTACGAATGGCTTCCTTTTAACCAGGGAATACTTGACCAGGTCCCGGCCTCCGATGCAGATAGAAGAGCATGGCTTGGCGCAACAAGGAAGAAAGGATCTGATGCCAGCCCTTACCGCGAGTTACTTATCAGGGAATACGGACAGGAAAAAGGCTCAAAAATAAAATATTGTGAAGCTTTTGAGGATTCAGGGTACGGAGCAAGGCTAACAAGTGAAAATTTATACTATTATTTCCCTTTTTTAAAGCAGTAAGCAACAGGAAAAGACATATTTGTTGGCACGATATTTGATTTATTTTCAGAAAAACGTGCCATGAAAAAATTAGTATATCTGATTAGTGCTGTAATTTTACTTTCATCCTGCTCCACTACAAAAGATGCAGCTTCATCACAGGCTTTGACCCGCAATGAAAAAAAAATCGTTGCCCAGGAAGCTGTTAAAAATGCTGTTGAATCAAAACGGTTCATTGTAAAATTAAATCGTATGTATCTTACGTATGGTGGTATAATACAACTGGTCCCCAGGTCGAATTATATTATAGTTGACGGTGAAAAAGGTGTGATAAGCACTGCATATTTTGGAAGGCAGTTTAGTTTCAGGCCGATCGCCGGCATAAACATGGTTGGCTGGACAGGGGATTATGAACTCACCAAGAATCCCAATAAAGGAACTTTTGGGATAAGGATGAAAGTCTACCAGGGTGGTACTTCATTTAATGTATTCTTAAATATCAGTAAAAGCGGTTCCTGCGAAGCATCAATAACCTCTATGAAGATTAATAATGCAAGGTATTCAGGCAAAGTCGTTCCGATAAATGAAAAAGACAGGCCTGGTGTTCACAGCAACAGGGTGATCTGATCTGAGTTGAGGATATGAAAGCTTGTTTCTATTGATATTCGAGGTACCTTGAATTATAATTTAATTCAATAAAATCATCCCCTTTTTCACTATAACCATACTCAAAACAGTAATTGAATACAATTCCATCAGATGCCTCTATAGAATGTGTGAAAAAGCTAAAATTATAGCCCAGGGCTACAAGAGCATCCTTGTGAATATTAACATTCCCCTCCAGGTAAAGATCAGCCAGAATTCTACGGTTCTTTCGTAATAAGCCATGAACATTCCTTACAAAATTATTGGAATCACGGTTTATCCTGTTATTGTAGTTGTTTCTGCACTGGTCAGAACAGAATTTTTTGTCGCTGCGGCCATGTAAAACATCGCCGCAATCAAGACATTTTTTTTCCACAGCACTATTGTTTTCATAAAGATACAAAATTTAATGATTAATATCTATAGCACTGAGAGTTAATCAGTAAAACGTTTACAAACGTTTACAAACGACTAAAAATGTTTATGAAGCGGGTATAAGTGTTTAATAACCGGGAATTCTGCCAGGCCGGGATTAAGTTTGCCATGTAAATAAAACATTAGTCAAACTAAAATTACAAGTCATGAACTCATTAAAAAACAGAGTAACACTCATCGGAAATCTGGGCATGGATCCTGAATTAAAGGTAACTGAAACAGGGAAAAAAGTAACGCATTTCACACTTGCCACAGATGATGGATACAAAAACTCAGAAGGTCAGAAAATCAGCGAAACAACATGGCATAACATTGTTGCCTGGAATGGAATTGCCGACATAGCAGGCAGGTTCCTGAAGAAAGGACAGGAAGTGGCTGTTGAAGGAAGGATCGTTTACCGTACATATGATGACAAAAACGGCCTGACCAAACATATTACCGAAATAGTACTCAATGATCTTGTCCTGCTCCGAAACGGAGGCCCAGCAAAGGCTGATGCTACAAAGAAGAAAGAGTGATCAGGATGATTCATAGTGCTTAAGTAGCATAACTAAATAGAAGTCGCAAAGCCCATAGGTTAATAGTTATTAAAAAACCTTTGGGCCCTGCGCTTCATTATTCATACGACCTGTAAATGAATATATTAACTGACCTGACGATCATTTGTACCCAGTTGCTTTTCTATAGCTGCAACAGTTTCAAGAACGATAGCCCTGTCAGGTTTAATTGTATCGAGCTTTTCATACAGGAAATAACACAGATCTTTGTAGGATAAACTGATACCCTTGTATTTCAGCAAAAGATCTATATACCTTATAGCCCTGTCGATCAATTTGTTGTTACTTGCCCGGACCCATGTCATAACATTACCTTCAAATCGTCCGAGTCTGCCCATAATTAGCGTCGAATGTGTATTTAGAATCATTTTTAGAACCAGGTGCCTGAAAAGTGAGTTCCGGAAGGGCATTGCAATAAAATGTTCAATATTTTCAATAGACAATCTTATCCCGCCGGTTTCTGAGACAACCCTGAACATGTGATGTACGGCATTGTTTTTTTTAATCTCGCGTCGTGCTTTTACATTTGATGAGAAATCAAAACCCAGCAGGCGTTTGTAAGAAGCAATGCCGTTAATGTCGTCCCACTCGAGTGTCCTGGGGGCTCGCCATAGCAAATCACACCATGCTCTATCACTGTTTTCAGAGCCTGGCAAATACAGGTAGCACAGCGAAAGTTCCTCATTTTCATCATTAGCATTTTCAAAAGGAAGAAGGCTGAAAGTGGGAGATCTCTCTGTAGTATCGGTCATCACAGTGATGCCAAGATTTTTATCGGTTTCATAAAGAATATATTCTCCCTTTTGATAAAAAGCAGTCTCAGCCTTTACAAAATCTGCCAAAAAGCCTGTATCGAGAGATTTCCAGAACTTAACAAGCTCATAAATAGCATCTTTTGTTAAATTATCTTCTTCATTAAAGTTCAGCAAAGCAACACCAGCAGCTGCGAGAAGTATGGTTGAGGCCTGCATACGGGTACTTCCGGTCACAGCCATCGGGCCTACTGTAAGGTTGATCTTTTCAATGTTTATATTCTCAATAACCTTTTTGGATCTACCGGCTACCTCAGATAGTATGTCGTCGGGGTTACAGTACATGAAGAATGGCTTCCTGTACGAGTGAACAGATGCTTTTTCCACCGCGCCTATAACAAATGGAGTCTCACCACCTTCTGTGGTCCCAACCAACAAATCACCGTCACTAAAACCCGATTCGATAAGTTGCCTGGCTCCAAATCCCGGATAGTCTTCAAAGTTCTCAATGGAACGTATAAGAGCCACATCGCCTCCTGCCATAAAACTGAATACGCGATTCCCCAATTCATCATTAAAATGGATCTGACGCCAAAGTGTTTCAATTGTCAGGGAGAGACGACCTGTTGCACCGCACCCACAGAAATAGATATTATTTCCCGCCGTGAGAGTCTCTTTTATAATATGTTTGAGATGCAGTATCTCGTTCATCTTCCCTGCCAGGACTTCCATTGTATTGGTATCAAGACTCTTTAATGCCGAGATGCCTTTTTTTAAGTCATTAACTGCAAGATATGAGAGTTTTTTCGTTGTTTCATTAGGCAATTCCGTAGGCAGTCTGCCCAGTTTATACTGTGAAGCTATTTGAAGAAATTCGTCAGCTTTTTCTTTTGCTCCCATTTTCCAGTTAATTAAAAATACAATTTAAATTATTAGTCAAAAAAAGTCCGGTTTCAGTATCCTGGCCTTTCTGAATAGTCACGACCCGCCCTGAGAGCTCTCAGGTTAATTTTCACCATATCCTCTCCCTTTTTTTCAAAAAGTTTCCGGACAGCTTTTTCTAGACTTTGAAATGACATATCGATATACGGAGAAGCAGCCCCAAGAATAACAATATTCCCAGATCTCATCGAACCTGCTTCCCTGGCAAGTGAGTCAGCATCGATAACAATGTGGTTTTTTACTTTTTTTATCTCATCCAGTATGTTTTCAATTTCCGGGTAGTCAGGAATATTTATATATGGATTGGAATTAGTCACCAGCCATCCATTTTTTGAAAGCATTGGTAGATACCTCAATGATTCCATCGGTTCAACTGAAATAATAATCTCAGCTTTACCCTGCGGTATAAGGTCAGACATTACCGGTTTATCTGATATCCTGAGGTGAGACTGCACATCTCCACCCCGTTGACTCATTCCATGTACTTCAGCCTGTTTAAGATATAATCCATTGTCTATGGCTGCCATTCCTATTGCAGCGGCAATAGTAAGTATTCCCTGACCGCCTACACCCGATAATATGATATCATTCTTCATTTTTACTTCTTAGAGTTAATCGTTTGATACTTCAGATCTTTTTCTCCTTGTTGCCGTTTGAATACATTCCCTTGATGCAATAATCACAGAAACATCTCTGTATTCAAGTTCCTCCTGCATAATCCTTACGTTTTCATCGTGGTTTTTCCTCAGGGGGACCAATACACGTATATGGTCCGGATCCACCCCAAGGCCGGTACATATCTGTTCCAACCGGCCGGTAGCCTGTGATTGTTGTCCGCCTGTCATTCCTGTTGTTGAATTATCTGATATTACTATTGTTACAGGTGAATGTTTCACAACTGCATCAAGCAGACCAGTCATCCCGGAATGTGTAAATGTTGAATCTCCAACCACAGCAACAGACGGAACGAGTCCCGCATCTGCAGCACCAATGGCCATTGTAACTGATGCTCCCATATCTACACAGGAGTTTATTGCATTATAGGGAGGCAAAGCACCCAGAGTATAGCACCCGATATCGGAAAAAACTCTTCCAGGACCATATGGTTTTATTGCATCTATAAGAGCATTAAACATATCGGCATGTCCGCATCCCTTACAAAAAGACGGAGGTCGCATCTTAACAAGATCCGGTATTGGTTCACCTTTTACTTCCGGGAGGCCAAGGGCCTTGGCAACAATCCCCGGATTCAACTCACCGTCGCGGGGTACTGTTCCGTCAAGTCTTCCATATATTTTTATTCCGTTATCAAGAATTCCTCTCAAAGAGTCTTCAATTAACGGAGCACCTTCCTCCAGAACAAGTATTTCATCACACCTTGAAGTAAAATCTTTGATCACATCTTTTGTAACAGGATAAGTTGTTATTTTAAGGACAGGGTATTCACTCTCAGATCCTGAAATATTTTCCATGAGATAATTATAGGCTATACCACAAGTAATAATTCCAAGTTTCCTGTTTCTTCCATCACTGAAAACATTATGTTTCGACAGCCTGACATCGTA
>JBJKPQ010000090.1:0-13321 GCA_046706305.1 Bacteroidales bacterium | reverse complement strand
GTATAAGCCAAGCGTATGCTTGCTTTACTATAAGAACCCTATTTAACTAACATGTTTAAAAAAAACCATCGACTATGCAAATTTTTACCAATGTACGGCGCTTTGCGCTGTTAATTCTTAGCATGGTACTTTCCACGGGTTTCCTATTTGCCCAGGAAAAGACCATTACCGGAACGGTTTCTGCTGAAGGCGAGGGGCCTTTGCCAGGCGTAAACGTCACAGTCCAGGGGACTACGATCGGTGCAATTACCGATGTGAATGGTACCTACAAGCTCACTGTGCCGGGCCCGAACGCAGTTCTTGTATTTTCATCCATTGGATACACTAACCAGACGGTAACTGTAGGGGTACAGACAGTCATCAATGTTGTGATGAAAACTGAAGTAACTGGTCTGTCCGAAGTTGTTGTAACTGGTTATACTACCCAGAGAAGAAGGGACCTCACCGGTGCTGTTGGTACTGTTCAGCCGGCAGAACTTACTGCTGTTCCGACAGGAAACGTCAGTAGTGCACTGCAGGGACGTACCTCAGGGGTGACAGTTGTCGGAAACGGTATGCCCGGATCTACTGCTAAAGTAAGGATCAGGGGTTTCAGTTCCTTCGAAAACAACGATCCTTTATATGTTGTTGACGGAGTACCGACCCAGGATATTTCAACTCTGAACCCGCAGGATATTGAGTCTCTCTCAGTATTGAAGGACGCAGGTGCTGCATCTATTTACGGGTCAAGGGCATCAAACGGTGTTATCATTGTTACAACCAAAAGAGGTAGCAAGGGTGTGAATGTTTCTTACAACGTTTATACCGGCTGGCAGGATCCGGGTAAAGGCCCGACCAACCTGCTTAATACACAGGAATATGCTAATCTGACATGGCTTGTAAACAAAAATGACAATGCCGCTGTTTATAATGATGACGGAACACAGGTTGTTCATCCGCTTTACGGATGGATTGGTAATCCTTCACCTACTCTTCCTTCATGGGCAGCCAATACCAACTGGTATAAAGCTATTACTCATGTTGCTTCAATTACAAACCACGATGTATCTCTTTCAGCAGGTAACGACAACGCAAAATTCTTTGCAGGTTTCGGTGCCCGTCTGCAGGATGGTATCATTATTTACACAAACCAGGATAAATATACAGGAAGGTTCAACTCTGAGTTTACTTTCCTTGGCGGACGTGTTAAAGTGGGTGAAAACATTACAGGAACATATTCAACCAGTCTTGGTGTTTCGAACCTCGGTGAAGGTAGCCCGATATCGATGGGTGCCTACAGGATGCAGCCTATTGTTCCTGTTAAATGGACCGGCCCTGATTATAAAGGTCTGACACATACCTTTACAGCAGGTGACTGGGGTGGAACTGGTATTGCAGCCCAGCTTGGTAATGCTACAAACTCGGTGGCTAACCTTACAAGAGCAAAAGACAACAAGTACTGGGATATGAGACTTATCGGAAGTACATACCTTGATGTTAAAATTCTGCAGGGTCTGAACTTCAGGTCAACAATCGGAGGTACTTTCAATAACGGCTACGGTGTTGGTTATACATATTCAACTTATGAAAATGCTGAGAACACAGGCTCAAACAGCCTTACAGAAAATGCTTATTTCGGTTCTGACTGGGTTTGGTCAAATACAGTAACACTTGATAAGACTTTCGGTCAGCACAAAATACTGGCTGTTGCAGGATATGAAGCAGATAAATATGGTATTGGACGTCATATGAGTGCCACAAGAGGTGGTTATTTCAGCGATGATCCTAACTACAGGGCATTAAGTAATGGTTCTGTAATTAATGCCGCAACATCTTATTTTGGTGGAAATCGTTATAATGATTTTAATGAGTCTCCAACAACTTTGTTATCTCAGTTCTTAAGAGCTGATTATGCTTTTATGGACAAGTATATGATCAGTGCAACTGTTCGTCGTGACGGTTCTTCAAGGTTTGGTTCAGCCAACCGTTATGGTGTATTCCCATCATTCTCCTTAGGATGGCGTGTCAGTGACGAGCCTTTCTTCCAGGGAATTACCTTTATTAATGACCTCAAGCTTCGTGGATCATGGGGTACAATGGGTAACCAGCTTGCTGTTTCTCCACAGAACCAGTTCTACAGCTATGGTGGTAGTCCTTCAACATCATTCTATGCAATCAACGGTCAGTTCTCAGCATCCAACCAGGGATTCCGTCCTACACGTATAGGTAACCCGGATGCCAAGTGGGAAACAAACGTTACTACAGATATTGGGTTTGAAGCTACTGTTCTTAATAATAAGATCGGTATCAAACTCGACTGGTATCAGAAGAAAACAAAGGATCTCCTCTTTGCTCCTGAACTTCCAGGTGTTGCCGGTGCTGCTACTGCTCCTTATATTAATATCGCAGCTATGTCAAATAAAGGTATTGACGGTGAATTATCCTACACAGATAAATGGGGTGACTTAGGTTTCGACGGTAGCTTTGTTCTGACAACATACAGAAACAACATCGATAAGATTGCCAACGGTGTTACCTTCTTCGATTATGGTGGTGCTACCACAAGGATCGGTGCCGGTAACAGGAATATGGTAGGACACCCGATGTCTGCATTCTTCGGATACCAGGTAGTTGGCCTGTTCCAGTCAGATGCTGAAGTTGCTTCTTCTCCAACCCAGGATGGTGCAGAACCAGGTTTCTTCAAATTTGCTGACATCAACGGCGACGGTGCTATTACTCCTGATGACAGAACATTCATAGGTAACCCGAACCCGAAATTCACCTACGGTTTCAACCTTGCATTTACCTATAAGAACTTCGACCTGTCAGGATTCCTCTATGGATCTCAGGGTAATGATATATTCAACTGGAACAAGTGGTGGATCGATTTCTGGCCATCATTCCAGGGTCAGAAGAGTACAGAACTGTTAAATAACAGCTGGACTCCTGATAATCCTAATGCAACAGTTCCCAAAGCTTCAAATACCTCTAACTTCTCAACAAACACACAGGTATGTAGCTACTACATTGAGAAAGGTTCCTATCTGAGACTGAAAAACCTTGAACTGGGTTATACTCTTCCTGAAACCATGACTAACAAGGTTAACATTAAGTCTCTCAGGGTATATCTTCAGGCTGTGAACCTCTTTACTATAACCAAGTACTCCGGACTTGATCCTGAACTTGGTGGTGATGACAGAGCATTTGGTTCTGATACTGGTAACTATCCTCTCGTTAAGAACTGGATTATCGGACTAACTCTTAACTTTTAATTTCAAATAACAGTATTATATGAAAAAGAAAAATATATTTCTGATCTTAACCTTTGCAGTTCTGGCTATTCTCGGGTCCTGCAAGGAAGATTTTCTGAAAGTTGCTCCGACAGGTAGTCTGGACCAATCTTTACTTCAGACAAAACAGGGACTCGATGCCCTGTTGGTGGGTGCCTATTCGATGATTGACGGTGTTTCTTCTCAGTTTGGCAGTGGATGGGAATCAACAGCAAGTAACTGGGTTTTCGGATCAATACGTGGTATGGAAGCTAACAAAGGTACTGATGCTGGTGACCAGCCTGATATCAACCCTCTGCAGACTTTCTCTGAAACATCAACAAACCCTTACCTTAACTATAAGTGGAGGGCTATCTATGAAGCAATTTCAAGGTGTAACAACCTTATAACAATTGCTCAGCAGACTCTTGATGCAGGAAAAATCTCCCAGGCTGATGCTGATCTTTACATGACACAGGCAAAAGTGCTTCGCGGATGGTTCCATTTTGAAGCATGGAGAATGTGGGAAAAGATTCCTTATCTTGATGAAACAACTGATCCTAACACAGTTAAGAATGATCAGGATGTACGTCCTATGATCCTTGCTGACCTTCAGGAAGGCCTTAACCTGCCTGCCAATATGGGTGCTATCGGTAAATTTAATAAAACTGTTGCCCAGGTACTCACTGCTGAAGCAATGATGTCGATGAATCACGATTATGCAGGTGCTCTTTCTCTGCTTACAGCTGCCAAAGACGGAACAAAACCTGATGGTGCTGCCATTGGTCTTGACCCAAAATACGGCGAGATTTTCGATATTGAAAATCGTAACGGTCTTGAAGCTGTTTATACTGTACAGTATTCTGTTAATGACGGTTCAGGTGCCTGGAACGCAGGTGCTGGTGAAGTTCTTAACTTCCCTTATAAAGGTGGTGGATCACCCGGTGGTTGCTGCGGTTTCTTCGATCCTACACAGGAATTCGTTAACTCATTCAGGACCACTGCTGCCGGATTACCTATGCTCGATTTCTCCTATAATAACGATCCGGTTAAAAACGACTACGGTGTAGCAGTTGATGCTGCTTATACTCCTGATGCAGGTCGTCTCGACCCACGTCTCGACTGGTCTGTAGGCAGAAGGGGTATTCCTTACTGGGATTGGGGACCACACACAGGTGCTGACTGGATCCGTGACCAGACTTACTCAGGTCCTTACAGCCCGAAAAAACAGGTTTATAAGAAATCACAGGAAGGTACTTATACCGATATATCCAGCTGGACTTCAGGTTATACAGCTAATGGATACCGTCTGCTCCGTTATTCTGATCTGCTTCTTCTTCTTGCTGAATGCCAGATAGAAACAAATGACCTCGGCGGTGCCCGTGACAATATCAACCTTGTACGTGCAAGAGCAGCAAACTCAGCAGGCTGGGTTAAAAATGACGATGGTACAAATGCTGCCGACTATGTGATAAGTGAATATCCCGGAACAGGTTATCCTTTCGATACACAGGAGAATGCACGCATTGCTCTCAGGATGGAAAGAAAACTTGAACTTGGTCAGGAAGGACACAGGTATTTCGACCTTCAGAGATGGGGTAGCGATTACCTGATCACTGAACTTAACAGAGTTCTTACATATGAAAAAACAATGCCATGGGGTACTAACCTCTATGGGAATGCAGTTGTGGCTTCAGAAGATGTTCTTTATCCATTACCTCAACGTCAGATTGACCTGAGCCTTGGTAACATTACTCAGAACACAGGACATTAATTTTTATTAATTATCCAATACTAAAGTGGACTACCTGTAGTGGAAGTCCACTTTTTTTTTACTTTTACGGTAGATTATTAAACCATTATCTAAACGTATGAGAAAGATTGTATTCCTGTTGTGTGCCGGATTGATAATATCATGTACAAGAGCTCCGCGTTTTCGTCTTCTTCCTTCAAGTGATACTGGAGTGGAATTCAGTAATGACCTTACTGAATCTGATAGTTTCAATGTGATGACATATGAATATATCTATAATGGTGCCGGAGTAGGAGTAGCCGACCTGAATGGAGATGGTTTGCAGGATCTTGTTTTTGCGGGAAACCAGGTTTCTCCACGGGCATATCTGAATATGGGTGATTTTAAATTCAGGGATATTACGGCCGACTTTAAAGGAATGACTAACGATGAATGGTATGGAAGCGTTACAATAGGTGATGTTAACAATGACGGATGGCCCGATGTGTATTTTACTGCAACTACAAGTCCCGACCCCGAGAAAAGGAAAAATAAACTATGGGTGAACCAGGGATGCAAGGACGGTGCCGACCCAGTGTTTATTGAGATGGCTGAGAAGTATGGAATAGCTGATACATGTAATTCCACAAATGCCGGATTCCTTGATTATGACCTCGACGGAAACCTTGATCTTTATATCCTTAACAATACCGTCACCCAGCGAATGATGGCAAATTACAGGGAGAAGCTCACTGATGGAAGTGCACCGAATAATGACAGGTTATATCATAATAATGGTGACGGTACTTTTACAAATGTTACCCTGAAAGCAGGAATCGTATATGAGGGATATGGGCTGGGGCTTGCTATTGGTGATGTGAATAAGGATGGTTACCCTGATATCTATATTTCAAACGACTTTATGTCCAACGACCTTTTATATATCAATCAAAAAGATGGAACATTTAAAAATGAAATAAGAGAATATATGTCATATCAGTCTAAATCTTCCATGGGTGATGATATGGCTGACATAAATAATGATGGTAATCCTGATGTCTTTACCCTTGATATGATGCCCGAAGAATACTACAAGATGCGTCAGACAATTAATGGTTTTAGCTATATCTTTTATATTAAGGATCAGACATATAATTATGAACACCAGTATCTTAGGAATATGCTTCACCTGCATAACGGTTTTATAAACGGTCAATTGATACCATATAGTGAAATTGGCCAGTATGCTGGTGTTTTTAAATCAGACTGGAGCTGGTCGCCTCTTTTTGCAGATTATGATAATGATGGTGATAAGGACTTAATTATATCTAATGGTTTTCCAAAGGATATGACTGATAAGGACTGGACCAAGTATAAAACAACAGCCCAGGGGTTTTATGCCACTGACAAGCAATTACTGGACCTGGCCCCGGCAGTTAAGGTGCCGAATTTAGCATACGAGAATAAAGGTAACCTGAAATTTGTAAAACGTACTGACTGGCTTCCCTCTGAACCATCTTTTTCATACGGAGCATCCTTTGTTGATCTGGATAACGATGGCGATCTCGATTATGTGGTTAATAATATTAATGACAAGGCATTCATACTGAGAAATTATACTAAAGAGAAGGAGGGCAATAAAGCGAATTTCCTTGAGATTAATCTTATTGGACAGGGAGGGAATACAATGGCCCTGGGAGCTAAAGTTGAGTTATGGAGTAAGGGCAATTACCAGTATATTGAACATTTCCTGACAAGAGGATATGCATCATCGGTAGATCCCGTTGTCCATTTTGGTCTCTCCGGTGCAGAAATAATTGATTCGGTTAAAGTTACCTGGCCTCTCGGTAAGTCAGTTACATTATTGAAAAATATAAAAACTGATCAGATTATAACGCTTAATGAAAAGGATGCCAAACCACTGTTCAAACCTGCAAATGTGCTTAAACAGGCTCTTTTGTTTTATAAAACCGATAGTGTACTGGATTATGTGCATAAACAACGTGATTATGTTGATTACTCTCTGAAACAGAGGATTATACCGCATAAATTCTCGCAGATAGGACCTGTTATGGCAAAAGGTGATCTGAATGGGGACGGTCTGCCCGATATTATTGCCGGAGCAACTAATGAAATGCCTACATCCGTATACCTCCGCAACGGAAAGAGATTTATATCCGCTTCCATGGAGGGACTTACAACTATGAAGATATGTCCTGAAGGTGATATGGCCATTGTGGATGTAGATAATGATGGTGATAATGATGTTATTGCTGTCTCCGGAGGATATGAAAATGAAGATAATGAATACAGGCATTTTGTTTATGTAAACCAGGGTGGTAAGTTCATTCAAACACCCTTGCCTGTACCTTCATTCCCTTCAACGGTTTTGCGTCCATTTGATTATAACAAGGACGGTTTTACAGATATTTTCATAGGGTCGCGCGTGAAAAGAAATATGTATCCCTAGTCAAATAAATCATGGATTGTACGTAACCAGAACGGGAAATTTGTTGCTGATACAACAATGAGATTTGACCTTGGTATGGTTACGGATGCAGTATGGACCGACTATGACAGGGATGGTTGGGAGGATCTGCTTGTTGTAAGGGAATGGAACTCACCCGTTATCCTGAAAAATATGGAAGGTAAAGGTTTTGAACCAGTCAGTGTTTCAGGGTTTGATGATCATCATGGCTTATGGTATTCTATAACCGCGGGCGACTTTGATAATGACGGGGATGAGGACTACATAATCGGTAATCTGGGTGACAATAACAGGTTTACTGTTAGTGATAAGTATCCTTTGAGCCTGTATGTAATTGATCTTGATATGGATGGTATTATTGATCCTGTTATGACTGCTTTCTGGACCGACAAGGATGGAAAAATGCAGGAATACCCTGTTAATTATCTTGATGAACTCTGGTCTCAATCAGTCTATTTTAAAAAGAAAATAAAGGATTATGCTGCATTTAGTTATGCTACCATTCACGATATATTTGATGAGACCGTTATGAAAAGAGTAGAGGCTAAACTATATGCCAATACAACATCGAGTTATATTATCTGGAATAACAACGGCAGGTTTAGCTGGGAAAAACTACCTGTACCTGTTCAATTATCACCATTAACCCATACCATCGGGCAGGATTTAAACGGTGACGGCTATAAAGATGAGATACTTACAGGCAATGATTACAGTTTTGACGTATCAACCGGATATTACGATGCTAACAAAGGTTTGGTGCTTATCAACCGGGGTGGAAATAAAGTACAGGGTAAGCCTTCCTTCGATCTCCTTGAGCCCTCTCAGAGCGGCTTGATGATTGAAGGCATGGTCGGGTCACTTCTGTATTTTAAAGGAGATACATCACTTGTTGTTGCAGGACTGAACCGCTCGGGAGTAAAGGTCTTTGAACACAGAAACAAATAGGCCTGGGCTGAACCCTTATTAAATCATTATGAAACAGAATGTTTAAAGTAAATTTATGTCTTAAAAATTTATGAAAAAGTTGCATTCATTGCTTATCAGTATCTTCAGATTCAATCAGTTCGCCTTGTTTAAACCTGTATTTTACCACTTCCTTGCATGAATTACAATCGCGCAGGGGGGAGTTACGCGACCGGGTTGAAACTTCAGCCGTTATTAACCTGTCTTTAATATCGATAATTCTCATGTCAGATTCAATGACCCTGCCAAGTACAAGGTTGTCACCAGTATTTAAGAAGACAAGATTTTCCGGAGCCTCCTCGTACTGTCCCTTGTAGGAGTTAAGAGTAATAATGGCATCCTCCTTGTCGTCTTCATCAATGAGACCGGTATGGATATTGCCCGGTTTAATTACATATTTTATCGAATTATCCTCTGTAGAAACGAACTGGGTCTTGTTTTCTGTGATAGTAATAATACCATTTTGTGATATTGTTTCTTTTGTGTCGCCCAGCTTTTCTTTTACATAAGCAGTAGCTGCATCCAAAACTTTGTCTCTTAAGGCTTTTTCTCCGGAAGATTTATTGTTATTCCGGCTGCAGGAGAATAAAAAAAGTGCAGTTATTATTATAAGGACAGATTTTTTCATTTTTTGGAGTATTTATAATTCTCCCAAAAATATAATTTTTGAAAACAATGAACAAAATCGTAACTTTTATACTTAATCCTTTATCAACCTGACGATGATAAATATTAATTCTGAATACTTAACCTTATATGAAATGAAAAGACGCGATTTTATCAGGACATCGGTTATATCAGCATCCGCACTGAGCCTGTTTCCCGCTGATCTGTCTTCGATTACCAGGGTGAAAGAGCCCGGGTCAATAGAAAAAAGATCTTTGGGAAGGACAGGAGAAAGGCTTTCGGTGCTTGGATTTGGAGGAATCGTTGTTATGGACGTATCCCCCGAAGAGGCTTCCATACAGGTGAAAAAGGCTATAGATGCCGGAATTAATTATTTTGATGTAGCTCCATCTTACGGGGATGCTGAAATAAAATTGGGACCGGCACTTGAACCATACAGGAAAGATGTTTTCCTTGCATGTAAAACAGGAGAAAGAAAAAAAGAAGGTGCGAGAAAGGAACTTGAACAATCGTTACAGAATTTAAGAACAGATCATTTTGATCTCTATCAGCTGCATGCTGTGACCACTATGGATGATGTTAAGACGATACTCGGTCCGGGTGGGGCTATGGAGACATTTACTGAAGCCAGAAAAGAAGGAAAAGTAAGATTCCTTGGGTTTTCGGCACATTCGGTTGAAGCAGCCATGGCTCTTATGGATGGTTTTGATTTTGATACTATTCTGTTTCCTGTGAATTTTGTTACATGGAATGCTGGTAATTTCGGTCCCCAGGTCCTTGAGAGGGCCAGGAACAAAGGTATGGGTATTCTTGCCCTTAAATCGATGGCAAAAGGTCCGTGGCCCGATGGTGCTGATAAATCGGCATATCCTAAATGCTGGTATCAACCTCTTACAGACACTGATACTATAAGAATGGCACTGAGGTTTACATTATCGCATCCCGTGACTGCGGCAATTCCGCCCGGTCAGCCAGTTTTGTTCAACAAGGCATTATCGATGGCAAACGACTTACCTCCTCTTACTGCAGAGGAAGAAAGAAGCCTCAAAGAGAAAGCCCTGAAGGGGACACCGATCTTTTCCTATCAGGCTGGCTGATTAACAAATTAACAGTAAATACTGCAAGAAAGAGCATTATTGATTATTAAGAGTGTCCGGATGCCGGCATGGTCGGCCTGGGTCGGAATTTGAATTTAGTCGGACTGACTTGGTGGTTTCAAATAGCTTTTGAGAAAGGCCTGGTTATTTTGTATACTTAAGTTTCAGATTAACTTCTTTATCATATACAAAATAGCAAGGATTATCGCACTGACCCTTCTCGTATTTTACCTGTGGAGTGGCAGAATCTACTGTGATATATTTTTTCCCTTTGATATAATAGGTAGCTGTGAAGGTATATTGTTTGTTGATTGTCAGGTTGATATAACTGTTTGTTAACCGTGCACTATACGTTGAATAAAGAATACTGTCCTCCAGAAATCCTTCGTAGATCCTGATTGGAATAACCGGATTAGCATCTGAAATACTAACTTTCATCTGAATATCGGTGTTTAATGGTTCTTCTGAAGTACATTCTGAACAATTAACGAAAAGACCCTGCTTCTCACATGAAAACAACAGGACCAAAATAAGCAATACTACAATTCGTGTTATTTTAAGCATTTGTTTAGTTCCATCTAATAGGTTTTATCCTTGCCCTGATCTTATCGAAAAAATAATTATAGGATATTCCGAATCTCAACCAGACAGGACCTGTATGGTAGAATTCGGATCTGATATACTCTAGGTCAAGATTAAATACGAGGTTTAATTTGGATAACCTGATACCTGCTGAAGGAATTATTTTAAACTTGTTGCCCATGGTTACTGCAGTTCCTTGTAGTGTGGATCCAAAATAATAACCTCCCAGCAATGAAGTCGAAACAGAAAGATTCACCCTCTCAGTGTTCCCGGATAAAGGGAAATCTTTTAATATCCCTCCGTATACCATAGATCCTTTGCTCCTGTATTGGTAATAAATGTCTTCCGGGCTCTTAAGAAGCACCCTTGTATACCATAATTTAGTATCAAAACCAAGAATAAAGCCACTGTTGTAATATGGTTCTTTGAATGAGAAACTCATACCGGTAAACATATCATGAAATGAAGTCCTTCCTGAAAAATCCAGTGAAGCCTGGTTTATCCTGTATTTCATTTGCCCGGGAACATTATGCTCCTTTAACAGTTCGATCATATCTTTCCTCTGGTATCTTGCTGCAAGGTCGTACAGGTTAACATCTGTCATCTCTCTGAGTCCGGTGTTAAAACCAATTGAAAACAGAAAATCAAATGAGTCTTTCTTGTCATTTATAACAGCAAGCGACAGAGCATTAAGCCCTTGCTTGTTTCGTGCATAAATATTTGCCCCGTTTTTGTAAAGAATATTCATGGTGAGGGTATCCCCGTAATAGGAAGCTATGAGAAAAGGAGTATACCCGTCGCTATTACTTATTTCTGTATTTGCTCCGCGCTGAACGAGTAAATCCGTAACATCGGTATTGCCGGCTTCCACCGAGGCTAAAAGCGGGGTTATACCATCCCACGATGTAGCATTGATATCTGCATCATAGTATAGTAACATATCAGACATCTGCAAATAATCATACAACGAAGCATAATGTAGGGCAGTGGCTTTGTGTTTGTCAGCATAATTAACATCAGCCCCTGCACGTATCAGCATCTCGGCTATTGCTGTATTGTCGTTCTTAACAGCAATGAGTAACGGTGTTTCTGAATTTGAGGTAACCTTGTTAACATCAGGATCAAAATGAAGTAGTGTACTTACTGCAGCAGTTTGATTATTAGCTATAGCGAATATAAGTGGTGTAGCTCCCTGTCCTGTTTCGGCGTCAATGTCAGCACCCTTGTCGAGGAGCCTGATTATTTCTGATGTATACCCTTTTGAAGAGGCCATCATGAGATTATAGTCGAGTGCTCCGTCAAAGATAACCGGGATATAATCTGATGTATCAATAATAGTGTGTAATACAATGGTGTCCTGTTCCCGGATTTGCCCTTGTATTTTAGAACAGCTTAGTAGTAAGGTAATTACGAATAAGCCTTTTGCTATTCTTATCATGCTTGATGGCATAGGTACAAAGTTAATTTTTTGAACAATATTTTTATATTGCACTTGCAGAAATCGAAATATTTTTTTTGTTACATAATAATGTAAATCAAATTATACCCAATATCCGGAATCAAAGAAAATCCTCTGAATGTTAGCCGTATCAACAACATAATTCATGCCAAATATATTTTCCGACTAATTTATTCGGTGATTTTAAGTTAATAACTGAAGAGTTTTTAACTTAGATGAATATTTACCCGATTATTGCTGGGAAAAAAAATAATACTTTTTATTTTTGTGCCGGGATAGAATTAATCTTTGTTTGGGCAAACTCAGGAAAATATTATTAATTACTGTATTCTTTTCACTTGTGAGTTTTAATAAAGGCGCACAGGAAGATAAAATCGTTTTTGCCGATAAACTTGTTCCTGCCAATGTAAGACTCACAAATGATGATGTTTCAGGTTTTGATAATAATGGTATTGACAGGGTAGTCTATTCTTTTCTGAGAAAATGGTCAATTGCCGGGGCATCCGTAGCTATTGCAAAGGATGGGAAACTATTATATGCTCGCGGGTTCGGATATGTCGATACCGCTTTGAAGATAACTACTCAACCTTTCAACAAATTCAGGATCGCAAGCATTTCCAAGCTTGTAACAGCTACTGCTGTGATGAAGCTTTCAGAGGAAGGGAAACTTGCGCTTGATGATAAAGTATTCGGGCCGGATGGTATACTTAATGATCCGTATTTTTCAAACCCGAAGGATAAACGTGCATACAATATAACCGTAGAGCAGCTTTTAAGTCATGAAGGGGGTTGGACTCAAAGATACGGGGACCAGATGTTTATGCCAATTACTATTGCGGAAAAGATGGGACTTAAACCTCCTGTTTCAACCAAAAACATAGTAAGATTTGCCCTTGACAGGAGGCTTCAGTATACTCCCGGAAAAGGAAGGTCATATTCTAACCTGGGTTACAGCATCCTTGGTCTGGTAATAGAAAAAGTTACTGGAATGTCCTATGAGGATTATTGCCAGGAAGCCATTCTACATCCCCTTGGGATCTATGACATGTCGATTGCAGGCAATATGCCATGGCAGCGGGCTGTGAATGAAAGTATGTATTATGAACCGGCTGATGTATTACC
>JBJKPQ010000089.1:0-21954 GCA_046706305.1 Bacteroidales bacterium | reverse complement strand
GATATGTTGTTTATAAACAATGTCATTCTTTAATCCTCTTTACTCCGACGGCAAAGGCAACAGCCGGATTTCTTTCAAGGATCATGTCTGTTTCGGCCCGGGTAAATCCTTCTTTCCGAAGCAAAGGTAACAGCTTTGTGAACAGGGCAAGATAACCCCTGAAAGGGCCTCCGCCTTCTTCACCCGGATGATACCACCCCGCATCATGAGAAAGGAGCACCTTACCAAGTAGATTATTATCTTTCATATTCTTAAGCATACCTGCATACTCTGCAATATTATCTTCACTTATACCGTCGAGACTGACCCATGCACCCATTTTAGCAGCCCTTACATGCTGACTAAGATCTTTTTCATTCTGTGCATGAACCCATATAAACGCACCTGGATCAACCCCTTCATCTTCGAGTGTCTTAATTTCTGCAAAAGCGAGTGAAGCCGGACCGGTATGGGATGCTATTGTGAGCCCTGTGGCAAGGTGGGTCAGTGCGGCTGCCTTTACAAGTTTTTTATGAAGCGCGGAGAGACTGTCTCCGCCCACCCCTATTTTAATAAAGCCGGGGCGTATTCCCGTTCCTCCAATCCCTTCTTCCCACTCTTTAATCCATCCTTCAGCCAGCTGCTCAGCTGTTTTATCATATACAGCCAAAGGCAGGTACTTATTATTTCCCGCACCATAATATCCGGTATTGGTAATAATATTCATACCTGTTGAGTCGGATAATGTTTTTAGCAGAAGAGGATCGCGACCAAGATATGCCGGTGTGCATTCTACAAAGGTCAGGCAGCCCTCTCTCCCTGCCTCCCTGAGATAAGGAAGGACCACAGCAGCCACTTCCCTCCTGCTCCATCTCTTATCACTAACAGAGTCAGCCCCGATAAAATCGACAAGGACATGCTCATGACTAAGCGTAATACCCATTTTAGATGCATCCAGGGGACCGGCCACAGTCATTACAATGACTCCCTGCTTACCTGAACATCCGAGTATCATTATAAGTAAAACAAGGTAAGAACATATTAAAAAGGCTCTGTACACTTTCATAATCTATTGTTTATTAAAGTATTTTATGATAATGCTTTTTAAAACTTCATACAAGTTACAACTTCCGTATTATTAATCAATATTAAATGTTGATACGGCATATTTATTGAGCTATTGCCAACCGGGTTATTATATCCGTCTATTCATTTATACTCACTTTCAGGGTTTAAAACAAAAAAATTATGGAGTTAGTACGATTTAATCCTGTTATGAGCTTATAATAAACAGATGATTTTGAATATTTTTGTCCCGTGAAAAACCCGGTTAATAACGTGGCTATAATGAAAAGAATACTGGTGGATATGGATGGAGTGCTTGCAGATGTCTATAAGAGATTTTTTGAACTCCATGAACAGGAAACAGGTAAAAAACCTGACCTTAAGGGCATCATCGGCCTTAAAGAGGCAGAAGCCTTCCCAAAACTAAACAGCTGGGTTGAAACCCCCGGCTTTTTCAGGTCCATGCCTGTTATGAAGGATAGCGTTGAGATACTTGAGAAAATTTCAGAGAAGTATGAGGTTGTTGTAACCTCTATGGCCACGGAATTCCCAGTCAGTCTCACAGACAAACAGCTTTGGCTTTATGATCATTTCCCTTTCATAAGCTGGAAACAGATAGTTTTCTGCGGAAGGAAAGAACTCATAAAGGCAGATATAATGATAGATGATCATTTTAAGAACCTTGACAGGTTTGATGGAGAAACAATCATGTTTACACAACCTCATAATGAAGATGCAATAACATCGCGGCACAGGAGAGTAAGAACATGGGCTGATATTGCAGAGTTATTACTCTGACAACAGCACAATGAATGCATGACCGGGTCAGTTATCAAAGCTTATTTTCTTGAAGCTGGCCAGGTTCAGAGCCTGTTTCCTGTATTTTTTCCTGTCGGATTTCTCGCCATAATAACCACTTATCCTGCTGAGCCCGAAGTATGCAAAAGCCCTGTAATCATCGGCAAACTCACCATATCCGTTGAGCAGATCAAGCCCTTTGTCATAATCGTCTTTGGCTATCCTGTAGTTCATTCGGACCTTCTCCTGAATAATACCGTTGAATATTGAAATAGATGCCCGGAAATAATCATTGAGGCTGCCGGTTTTACATTTATTTAAAGCATCTTCAGCTGCATCGTATCTTTTCAGTAAAAGAAGATTTTTAATATACTCTGTCATGAACACCATATTATCGGGGTACATAGAATGCAATGAATCGAGATATTCCATGGACTTCTCATAATTATTCTCATAACCCAGGTATATATATGAGAGATAAGAATAAGAATCGGCCCTGAGAAATATAGACTTCCTCGAGGCTGTCTGCAGCTCTTTTAGCCCTTTCGTCCTGCTACCTCGGGGAAAAAGAATAGCCAGCGATTTATAAACAGGATGGACATCGACGTATTCCTCCCTGTAATAATTATACAACCCGGTAAAGAAATAAAAGTCACTATATTCGGAGGTATATTCAAAACTTCGTCTTATATACCTGTAAGTTGAAGGAGCAAGCGAAAGTACACTCATGCTTACATCGTTATCGGCGTAATACATAAGAAGCATTCCCCTGGCACAGAGATCTGCCAGAAGGTATTCAGGATAGTCTGCAGTACTACACTCTCCTTCAGCAATATTCATGCATTTCTTCATATCCTTTTTAAAGGACGGCACGTTTGGTGAACCAGGGACCAGAGGATAATTTTCCCAATAAGTTATTATACCCCTGAAGAGGTAAGGTATAGGATTTCCCGGATAATCGCTGCTGATTTTGGCATATACTTCCCGGGCCCTGTCGAACTTAAGGTCGTAAATATAATCCACACCCCGTCTGATAAGATTGATATCAGCAGTATCCTTAAGGATCTGCGAATAAAGGCTTCCTGAAAAAAACAGAAAAACGAGGCAAATGATATTTCTGTAAATTTTCATGGGTTTTTAAAGGAAATTTAAAATGACAATTCCATCAGAAACTGAAAACAGCATAGATTGTCAAATTTTATACTTATGCAATATAAGGTCTTTTGATTTAAGATATAAGTAAACACAGATTAATTTTTCTCCATTTTTTTTCATAATTTTAATAAGTTAATCAACGTTCGTTTTGAAGTCTCAGTAATTAGTTCTTATAAGTGCTTAAGCTTTTGTTTTCTTTTTATATAAGTAGAATTTCCATTAAGCTCTGGCAGAATTATGAAGATACATGTTATTTCCGAGACTCCTTACCTTATGAAGGCAACAGGTGTTCATACAGCCTTCATCAATCATGTCAACCTGTTAAAAGAGAAAGATGATGTAGAGGTGATAATCAACAATGAAGGCAGGGGTGATATATGCCACAGTCACACGTATGGTTTATATTATCTGTGGAAGGCCAGAAAGTACAAAGGGAAAAGAGTTTTCACGGTACATGTTATTCCGGATTCCATAAAAGGATCCCTTCCACTATGGAGATTCTTTATGCCATTTGTGAAGCTGGGATTGAAATTTGTTTATTCATATTCCGACATTTGTATCGCTGTTTCACCGGCTGTTGAGAAAGCCATTGCCGATACCGGGGCAAAAACAAGGGTAATAAGAATATTTAATCATATCGATCCGGCAGTGTGGAAAAGAACAGATCAGATGCGGGAAACGGGACGAAGCATGATGGGTATCAGTGATAACAGGTTTGTAGTTATAGGAGCCGGGCAACTTACTGGCAGAAAAGGTATAGATGATTTTCTTGATATAGCGGCTGATGTTCCGGAAGCTGACTTTGTCTGGGCCGGAGGAAGGCCCTTTGGAGGTTTTTCAGAAGGTATTCTTAGAATAAACGAACGAATAAGAGGGGCATCTCCCAACTTTAAGAGAACAGGACCTTTCGGCCTGGATATGATGCCATATGTATATGCGGCAGGCGACCTGCTTCTCTTCCCTTCTTACCAGGAAAACTGCCCGCTCGTTCCCATTGAAGCTGCTGCTTCCGGTATGCCGGTAATATTCAGGGACATTGATGAATACAGGACATTATACAACAACAAATACCTGAAAGCGGGTAATAACCGGGAATTCATTTCTCTGATAAGGAAACTGATGACAGATAATTCCTTTTATAACGAAGGCTTAAGCATTTCCGCTAACTTACTAACGCAGTTTGATAAAGAAACCATAAGAAGGGAACTCCTTACTATTTACAGGTCACTAATCACATGAAAAGGTCGCTCATTATTTTGCCTTAAATTCTTATTAATGGCAAAAAATAATATCTTTGAGATGACCATTAAAGTTGTTGTTTAGTTATATTGCCAAGATATAATAACAACATCCTGTAATCTCTTAACCAATAAAACCTATTAACTTATAACAAAAATTAACCGATGGAAAACCAAAACAAACCTGCAACCAAAAGGTTGTACTCTCTCGATGCCTTGCGTGGATTTGACATGTTCTGGATCATGGGAGGAGAAGGAATCTTTGTAGGCCTGGCCTCGCTGACAGGCTGGCCGATCTTTAAAATCTGGGCTGAACAGCTCGAACACGTTCAATGGAACGGATTTCATTTCTACGATATGATCTTCCCCCTGTTCCTTTTTATAGCAGGTATTTCATTCCCATTCTCCTATGCCAAGAGAACTGCAAATAATCAAAGTCGAAGTGCAATATATAAACATGTAATCACCAGGGGGCTTGTACTGGTACTCCTTGGTATCATTTATAACAACGGGGTCAGTTTTGATTTTGGTAACATGAGATACGGCAGTGTTCTCGGCAGGATCGGACTTGCCTGGATGTTTGCCGCCCTTATTTTCATGAATACAAAACGCAGCTGGAGGATTATATGGTTTGCCGTATTGCTCCTGGGCTACTGGTTAATGCTTGTTCTTTTCCCTGCTCACGATCTTGGGGCAACCGATATCTTCTCAAGGGAAGGAAACCTTACAAGTTATATAGACCGTATGATAATGCCTGGCAGATTATACCTTGGTAATCACGATCCGGAAGGGATTTTCAGCACTTTGCCGGCTATAGGCACAGCACTGCTGGGAATGTTCACAGGGGAGTTCATGCATTCAAAATTCCTGAGCGACAGGCCAATGAAAAAAGTACTTTACCTGTTCATTGCTTCTGTGGTACTCATGGCAGTTGGAAGAATCTGGAATCTTGCTTTCCCTATTAACAAAAACCTGTGGACAAGCTCATTTGTGTGCTTCGTTGGTGGTCTGAGCATGTTGCTCTTCACTATCTTTTACCTGATCATTGATGTCTGGCAGTTTAAAAAATGGGCCTTCTTTTTCGTTGTAATCGGTATGAACCCTATCACTATATACCTAACGGAAAGAATAGTTAATTTCAGGGCGGCCACAAGGTTCTTCTTCGGAGGCTTTGCAGCCGTAATGCCTGAAGCATGGACCCCGCTTATCAATGGAATAGGAATTACAGCTGTTGCCTGGGTTTTCCTTTATATCCTTTATAAGAAGAAAATTTTCCTTAAAGTATAAATCATTTTTAATGACCAAACCTGAAGAAGAGTCTTCCATGAATTACATTACCACTGAAGATGGTTTTTTGTCCCTGGGGACCTTCCTCTTCAGGTTTGGAAAATTTGGTGCCAATTGCACTTATAGCATTCAGAAATGAAATATTACCAGGAGGGAAGGGGGGATTAACTGATCCTCCCACCCCGTTCCCGGTTGAATATTTTGCTTTCCCCGGAGTATAAAGCCGCAGATACAATCCCTGTGTAGCAGAAATCACTGTAAAGGGCATTTCCGTTGTCATGACCTGTACACCAAAAAAACCGGAATAGTAACCTTTGAATTCCGGGTAATCCCATGTTTGACCGGTAACAGTGTTATTATATTTCTTTTCCCAAAGACCGAATCCTGTACCTTTTAGGCGGTTTTTCCAGACATGATAAGGCCCCTCTGCAAGAAGCATAACACCCTTAACCATGTTCTCGGGATAAGAAAAGCTGATCCCCGCATAATCCAAAGGACCGTCGGGGCGATAATCATAATCCAGTTCCAGCCATCCACCCGGATACAATGTCCACCTTGCATGAGCATCATTGCTGTATTTAAGATCAACAACATAGTACTTACCATCGCGGTAGTGTCTGAACCCTGTAAGTACAGAACCCGGTCCGGTAAATTCGGGTCCCTTACCAAAACTTATTTTTTGTCCGTCGTATCGGGCCCCGGCAAGGAAACCTGAATCTTTATCAAAAAACACACTTGTCTTTCCAGTGCTCAGTATAAACATGCCGTTTTTATCTTCAGCACTTACGCTTTCATTTGTGCCGGTAACAGTACGTTCAACAAATTCAGATGTCGTGATTATGGGCCACGACCATGTATTAATATTTCTTCCGGATGGGTCGGCTGCACTAATATACAGGACATCATAATCTTTCCAGCCGGCGGGAAGATCAATATCAAGTATACCACTTTGACCGGGCTCCAGACAGGGAGCTTTAATGCTGCCAGTACGATACTTTACGGCGGTATCAGGAAATGGTTTTTCAAAACTTACAAGCTTATAGGAAAACACACATTTGTTGAGATTGGTAAACATATACCTGTTCGAGATATGAAATTTACCATCAAAAGCCTGTGGCAAAGTCTCCTCCGAGAAATACACAGGCGACCATATCTCCTTAATAGTGTAGTAGCTTCCTTCTTTCTGGTGATATGGACCGAGAATACCATCCGGTGCCCTGTTTCCATGCGTGTCTATCGAGTCGTTCAGATCATGGCGTATCACTCCCTCATCGGCAAACACCCACAGGAAACCACCGGCCGACAGCTTTTTTGATAACATAAGGTTCCAGTAATCATCGAGCCCGGCTCCCAGGCCTCCATCATACAGGCCATGTAAGAATTCAGTCGGGAAATATATATCTGTTCCGTCAGTCAGAGCATCTTCCACATATTTATAACCAGGATAATGTTTTGTGTTAGTGCCGTTGATCGATGACCATGGTTCTATTACTGTCCTTCCCTGGGGATCATAAACAGAATATTTATTTCTTACATCCTTGTTGAATCCGCCCTCATTGCCATTATCCCATATCACTACAGATGGATGATTAACATCCCGGGTTACCATTTCCCTGACAAGTCTTTCAGCCGTTGGTGTGTCATAGCTGCTTTGCCATCCGGCCAGCTCATCAAGAACCAGCATACCCAGGGAATCGCAGACATCAAGGAAATAGCTGTCGGGTGGATAGTGGCTCATCCGTACTGCATTCATGTTCATGTCCTTCATCATATTAACATCCTCAACAGCCAGTTTTTTACTGCTGGTCCGTCCTGAAGAAGGCCAGAAAGTATGACGACACACTCCCCTGAACATCACCTTTCGTCCATTTAGATAGAAACCGTCTGAAGGTCTTTCTTCTATTGTCCGGAATCCGAACTTCTCATCAATTATATGTGTAACTGCGTCTCCCTTTCAAAGGTTCACCGATACATGGTACAGGCTTGGTGTTTCCGGGTTCCACAGAGCGGGGTTATCAAACTGCCCTTTAATAACAGCACGCCCGTCATCACCAACTTTCATTGTCATTGGAGGTCCGATGTGTGTCCCTGCCGGGGTTTCAACCTGTGCATTTATTGTCATCCCTGCTGTATTACCACCGGTATAAACTTCAATCATGAACGAACCGTCGGCAGCAGCATCTATTGCCACCCGGTCGATATAACTGTCGGGGAAAGCCTCAAGAAAAACCGGACGGTATATCCCTCCGAAAACCCAGTAGTCTGCCATTCTCTCCGCCTCATTAATACTTTCATTTGAAGATTCTTTACTGACAGTCACTTCCAGGAGATTTTTATTCCCATAATTAAGAAGTGAGCTGATATCATATTTAAAGCGGTAAAAGGCTCCCTGGTGCACAGGTCCTGCCGGTTTCCCGTTTATTTTAACACGTGTATCTGTCATAGAGCCTTCAAATACAATGAAGACCTTTTTACCCTTCCAGCCGGATGGAACAGCAAATTCATACCTGTAGAGGCCTTTTTCATCGGCCCCCATATCTGTTGTGCCATAATGGTATGTACCATATCCCTGTAATTCCCAGTTTGACGGAACCCGGATCTTGTCCCACCGTCCACTGTTCCTTCCGTTGGTACAATAAAAATCCCATTGTACCGTATGGTCCTTATCCGTACCCGATAACAATAATTTCTCAGTTTTCTGGGCTTTCAAAGGCAACAGAGCAGCAAGCAAAATAATTATTACAAAGGCCTTCTTTTCCATAAACCATTTTATATATGTTTAACTGCCAGGATATTAACAATTCTTTTTCCACACCATCCCCTTACATGGACAGTCCCCGGAAACATCAGTCGGTAATTGTCTGATAGACCATAGCCCTGAATTTATCCTGTATCTCGGGATGAGCAAAGGGGAACTGCTGGATATAAAGCTGGCAAACAAGTTTTTCTTTCGGATCGGCCCAGTAAATGGTTGAGAAATAACCGCCCCAGGCAAATGATCCTTCGGAAACTCCAAGCCTGTCCTGGCCTGCACGCGTTGTTATCTCAAATCCTAGTCCGAATTTATCCACTCCAACATTCAGGTCACCTATCTGGTTACATGTCATAAGATCAACTGTTCGTCTTGCAAGGATACGTTTGCCGTTGTAAGTCCCGTGATCTAACAACATCTGCAGGAAAATTCCGTAATCCTTTGTTGTTGAGCTCAACCCGGCCCCTCCGGAAAAATAGGTGCCATCGACAAGAGGATAGTTTACCTGGGAGCCCCGGGCATTTTCAAGAATGTGATTTTTACCTTCAGTTGCTACCTTCACCAGCCGGCCGGCTTTTGATTCCGGCAGGTAAAAATAAGTATCCTTCATTCCGAGTGGTTCGAAGATATGTTTTTGAAAGAAATGATCGAGGCTTTCTCCTGAAAGCACTTCAACAAGATAGCCCAGGACATCGATATTCAGACCGTAAGTGAACTTCTCCCCCGGCTGGTGTACAAGGGGAAGCCTGCCAAGGGCTCTTATCCTGTCGCCCAGTACCATCTTGTCTGTTCCAAAACCGGCTGGTATATTGGCCTTGGCATAAATCTCAACCATTTTTTTTGAACCTATCCCTGCATAGTCGATACCTGAAGTATGAGTCATAAGGTCCCTTATCGTTATCTCCCTCTTTGCAGGGACGGTAGTATAGGTTGTATCCTCTTCATTAAAGGTATCCAGGACACGTTGATTAGCAAATTCCGGTATATACTTCGAGACAGGATCATCAAGGAGAAATTTACCCTCTTCAAAAAGGATCATGGCAGCAACACTTGTTATGGCTTTTGTCTGTGATGCGATGCGGAAAATGTCATCCGGCAGAAGAGGCTTTTTTGTCTCAATATCACTATACCCGAAAGCCCTGTCATATACTATATTACCGTTACGGGCTATAAAACCCGTTGCACCGGCTATCCATCCGCTGTCTACTGCCTGCTGAAGCATCGAATCGATACGTGCGAGTCTGTCAAGAGAAATATTTACATCCTCGGGCGTTGCATTCTGAAGTAGCTGTGAATCATTGCATGAAGTGACTATTAAGAGCATAAAAATGCTCACAGTGAGGAGGAGATTTTTTTTCATTAGGCGTAGTTTTATAGGGTTCAAAAGATATTTATAATGGTGTTTCTAAAATTTACATGTCCGGGTGGTACCTTCAGCCTCCCCTGTGTCCTCTTCTGGGCGGACCACTTTTATTATTCGCCTGCTCCACCTTCTTTTTGTCCTTTGGTTCCTTTGGCTTTTTCTCTTTTGGTTCTGATGCTTTTGCAAGTTTATAAACTTCCGAACCTGCCAGCAGGAAACAACCCAGGGCAACATCATCAAATCCCTGAACAGCTTTCTCTGTAACAGGCTGACCATCTGAAGGTCCGGTGCCGTTTCCCTGGATAAACCCCAACGATCCGTCGGCATGCAATGACTCCTTAACAAGGGCATTCCATGCTTTTTCAATTACCGGAGTATAGTCCTTACTTTTAATCTCCCCGTTGTTTACCGCCCAGGTTATACCGTAAAGGATTAGCGCGGTCCCTGTTGTTTCTTTCCCGCCAAAATGGTCAGGATCCATCAGACTGACATTCCAGAATCCATCTTCCCGCTGAAGCGGTACTATTGCCTCAATCATCTCCTTCAAGGTTTTAACATATGACTTCCTGTACGAATTGTTTGGCATACCATCGACAGTTCTTACCAGTCCTGCAATAACCCAGCCGTTGCCACGTGACCAGTAACAATTTTTCCCATTGGGTTCTTTATATGGAGGCATATAGGTCGTATCACGATACCAGAGATGATCTTCTTCATTATAAAGTCCGCTTCCGCCAAGCCGGGAGCGTGTAAACTCATAGAGTTCATCCATCTTCTCATAATACCTGTCATCATCATATACCTTTCCAAGGCCTGCGAAAACCGGCATTGCCATCTCTATATCATCCGTGGTTATCCAGTAGTCATTTTTTTCTGACGACAACATTGATTCAATGCATACCCTTGTGTCGTCAATCCTTTCTTCCTTATACCTGTCGAGTAAATACATATCTATATATGTTTGCCCGCAACACTGGTCACGGGGCTCCCTTGTGCTTATTCCACCAGCCATACCCCAGCTGTAAGCATTTCCCCAGTTAATCATACTGCTCAGGCTTGCCGAGTCGTGAGACACTGAATAAAAAGCAGATAATCCTTCATAATAGAAAGACCGGGTCCAGTTATTTCCCTGTACAAAATTAGTGACACGGTTACCCTTTAATCTCATATTAGTCACAAAATACCTGTTTGCTATATCCATTTCATCAAGTACTTTCCTGCTTGACAACTTCTGAGCATCAAGGGTCATGCAAACATCTCCGGCAAAAGTCAGAATCAAAAAACTCAGAATGATTTTCCTCAAACTACACATAACATAATCAAATTTTAAATTATTTTTTCATTAGCCTTTTTATCCCCTCCCCGACCGGCAAAATAATAAGGACCGCCAACCGGCAATATTATTAACGTGGAAAATAATGACATCATTACATATCAGTTACCTCTCTGAGGCTTTCATAAGAAGAATTTTCGTAAGGTTTTCAGCTGCCTTTTTATTGTCAAATCCGGGTGGTAGCCTCCAATGATCAATATATTCATTATAAATCCATGGATCACCGACAGCAAAGATATATCCCTTACCGTAATAGCTCTGAGCCATCAGCACCTTCCCATTTTCAGTTAAAACTGGCTGGGCATTACCCGATAAACCAATATCGGATACCTCTTTAAGGTATATCTTCCTGACATTACTGAACAGGTCATTATGTGGAAGATTTACCGATGCTCCCCTTTCAAAGTTGTCTCCGGGTACGGTATGTAATGTTACATGGTTAAAGTGCATCCCAAACTCTTTCATCAGACCGTTTAAGTGGGAGAACTCACAATTAGGTGCATCATTAGCCATCACTACTAGCACACCTCCATTCCTTACCCAGTTGGTTATAACCTTTATATCGCGGCCGGAAATATAATTTGGCTCCGGATTTTCAGAAGTGGTATCAGGATCAACAATAATATATATATCAATATTTTCAAGATCCCTTTCCAATGGTTCACCCACAGTTGTGATAGTGGCTCCCTCCCTGACAAAAATTTTTCCCCATTCTGAAAAACCTGACATTGCAGTATCGGTCCACAGGTAATGGAAAGGCTTGCCGGTGGAGCCGTTTATCTCATGATTAAACCATGTGTCAAGTCCGACAACAGCCTGGGAATATGAATCGGCCGGGGTCAAAACCGGAATAAGAAACAGGAGAACTAACCACGACAAGTTAAAGGTTCGATGCATTTTCATACCTGGTAAGTTAAATAACTTCAAAAATATAAAAACATAATCAACGATAAGAAAATAATTTCATACTTATTAAGCATTATAGTCAAATGATATACTTCTTCCTGAAAATAATGTTCCGGATAATATTTGAGGTACAGTGGATGGGTTAAATGCCGGCCACCTTCATACAACATAGTTGTTTTTCATCCTTTTAATAAATCCACAGCTTTAATTTGACAGGCAAATGAGCTATAATTTAAAGTTTATTATCTTTGATTAATAAGGTCAGCATTTAAATGGTTCAACGTTGCAACTTTGTAAATATTTATTTTCATAAACATAAACGACTTATTATGAAAAACCTTGTATTGTTCATAATACTGGCCGGATGCCTGTCGGCAGCATCATGTAAGAAGGCTGTCCAATCGGAGAATTTCAAATTGCTTACGGGGCCTTACTGGTTCAGCGACAGCCTTCTGGTGAACGGAGCAGATGCAAGCGGACCAGGGGGATTGCTCAGTAAATTTAAGGGTGAGGCCAGGTTTAATACTGATTACACCGGCACCTTCGGAGTCTATACCGGAACATGGAGGTTTGCTGCTGGTGAGACACAGCTGGTTATTACTACCGATTCTCTCCCCTTTGCGTTAACCACGAACATTGTTGAACTTACAACACTGTCATTGAAAGTGACAACAAGCTTCCCTGTGACAGGGAGTGATCCTATTAATTTAAGGATGACATTTAAGGCAAAGTAATGAGATACCTGCTTGCCATTGCAATAATATTTCTATTCTCATCATTTAATGCCGGTTCGGCCCAGGGGTATGTAACCGGTAAAATAACTGACAGTAAAAGCCATGAACCTCTTTATGGTGTATATGTCATATCCGGGAAACATGTCACAACAAGTAATCAGGACGGACAATACATAGTCGCAACCGACACGGGAAAGATAATAATCAACTTTCGACTGATAGGATATAAGACAGTTACAAAAAACCTTGATATACACGAAAATGATTCCATATCCCTCGATACTTCAATGGATATGGATCTCAGGGAAATCGGACAGATAGTTGTAAGTGCAAACAAAACGGAACAGAAAATTGCAGAATTAACAGTATCGATGGATGTGCTGCGTTCGGCCGATATTGCCAATAATCACATAACCGATGCCCAGGAACTTATCAACAAAACGCCTGGCATTGAGATTATGGACGGACAGGCTTCGGTAAGAGGAGGAAGTGGTTTCAGTTATGGTGTGGGAAGCCGGGTTCTTGCCCTCATCGACGGGTTACCCGTAGTATCCCCTGATGCCGGTAATGTAAAGTGGCAATTTCTTCCTCTTGAAAACATTTCACAGGTCGAAATAATCAAAGGAGCTTCTTCAGTGCTTTACGGTTCATCAGCTCTCAACGGGGTCATTAATTTCCGTACTGCCGATGCTTCTTTAACTCCGGTAACAAAATTCTATGCCGAAGCGGGTGTGTATGGTAAACCTCGAAACAGGCACTGGATATGGAGCAGCACTCCTTTGCTTTTTTCCGACTTTTCCTTTTCACATCTTGAAAAATATGGCAATACAGATATCGGTGTCGCTGCCAGTTTTCTTACTGATGAGGGATACAGGAAATTTAATGATGAGAAATTAGGCAGGTTAAACATCAGGATAAAACAGCATAGTTCCGGGATAAGAGGTCTGACCTACGGAATAAACCTCAACACAGGTTACACATCAAAACGTGACTTCATCCTGTGGGACAATGCAACTACAGGGGCACTTATCCAGGATACCTCAACAGTTACACGTCTCCATGGAACCTTCATCGCAATAGATCCGTTCATTTCATTTGATAATAATAAAAAGTTTAAGCATGATCTGAGAATACGATTCCAGTCATCCATGAACAAATTTCCTGTCAGAACAGACAAGAATTCTGATGCATTATCATTATATGCTGAGTACCAGCAGATATTCACTATAAACGAATTTATAAAGCTGACTTCAGGGCTGTCCGAAAGTTATAATAAGATCCTTTCCAATTTCTACGGAGATCATACTGAGTCAAACCTGGCCGGATATGCACAGGTTGAAACAAACCCTCTTTCGGGGCTGAAACTTATTGGGGGTATAAGACTGGAAGAATATTTTCTTGACGGATCAGCAGATAAAATTGTTCCGGTATTCAGGACCGGTATAAACTGGCAGGCGGCAAGCTTCACCTTTATAAGAGGATCTTTTGGCCAGGGCTACCGTTATCCTTCAATAGCAGAAAAATTTGCTTCAACTACGCTGGGTTCGATAAAAATATTTCCGAATCCTTATATAAACCCCGAATCGGGATGGAATTCCGAGATAGGCATAAAACAAGGTATATTAATCGGAGAGATAAAGGGCCAGGCAGACGTTTCCTTTTTCCTTTCCCAAAATAAAGACATGATTGAGTTCCTGTTCGGGTCTTATCCGGATATGAAAACCGGTATTTATGACTTCGGCTTCCAGGCTGAAAATATCGAACAATCGCGAATTTACGGATGCGAGCTGGAATTCACTCTTGCGCGATCATTTTCTCAGATCAGTACAACTCTGAGCGGAGGATATACCCTTCTGCACCCCGTTGAGTATAACCAGGCAACGGGTAAAAACACAAATATATGGTTAAAATACAGGAGGAAACACTCCCTGAAACTAAGCCTGGATGTAACATATAAAAAGCTAAATGCCGGTCTTACGGCCTATTATAAATCAAAGATACTCAGCATAGATGATGTTTTTCTTAATCAGCTGACAAGGGAACAAATACTGCCAGGTTTCTATGAGTACTGGCAAAATGATAATAAGCCTTATGCCGTTGCCGACCTGAATATAGGTTATCAGCTAAGCAGGATATTTAACCTTTCGCTTGTAATTAAGAATTTTACAAATACCGAATATATGGGTCGTCCGGGAGACATACAGCCTCAGAGAAATTACAGCCTCCGGCTTTCAGGAACATTCTGATCGTATGATATTTATGCTATTTTGCTTCCATGTTAATTTGTTCCTGATAATCTGACTATTTTAACATGGAAGGATTTCTGTTTAACCACTACGTGGTAAATCATCATTTCTATAATCCTGTTTCTGCTACAAAACTTAATCGCCTCCGGCGAATGCATTCTGGTCAACTACATCAATGTGTAATACAAGCGATTACCTCCTTAACCCGTAGGACTTACAGTATTGTAGCTGAATGGCTATTGGAATATATTAATACCTCGTAGAGGTTATACACAATCGCCTGCGGCGAATGCATTCTGATCAACTACATCAATATGTCATACAAGCGATTACCTCCTTAGCCCGTAGGGCTTACAGTATTGTAACTGAATGGCTATTGAAATATATTAATACCTCGTAGAGGTTAAACACCATCGCCTGCGGCGAATGCATTCTGGTCAACTACATCAATGTGTTATACAAGCGATTACCTCCTTAGCCCGCAGGCCTTACAGTATTGTAACTGAATGGCTAATGGGATATATTAATACCTCGTAGAGGTTATACACCATCGCCTGCGGCGAATGCATTCTGGTCAACTCCATCAATATGTCATACAAGCGATTATCTCCTTAACCCGCAGGGCTTACAGTATTGTAACTGAATGGCTAATGGGATATATTAATACCTCGTAGAGGTTAAACACTGTCTTCCAAAAATTCAAAAAGAAATTGAGATTTAAATTCAACTCGATTCTCAGTCAGCAGGTCAATATATTCATCCTTGAATTTTATATTGCTATGGTGTGACTCCTGATTTTGTATGTACTTATAGACCCTATCCAAATTTGAACGGCTGCATGTAAATCCACCATAACCTTCCTGCCATGCAAATCTTTTATAACATAACCTCTCCTTATTAATAAATAATGACGAATTTCTTTTAATCGCATGAACTGTATCTGAAATAGAAACGGATGGATTCATCCCTATAAGAATATGAACATGGTCATCTATCCCGTTGACAATTATAGATTTATGATTATTGTTAGTTATTATTTTGCTTATGTAAGAAAAAACCCGATCCTGAATTTTCTTTGTTATCAAAGCCTCACGGTTTTTCACCGCAAATACAAGATGAACGTACATTTGTGTAAATGTCCCCGGTTTCATAACAAATTGATTTAATTATTAATAATGCAGCTGTACTAATTTAATAATTTCAGGTAACATTATTTATCAATTACGACAAATAATCATGACGCAGCAGGCTGTGTTTTAAAAATACTTATAAAAATTATTAGTTATACTCTATAACATTTTTGTGAATTTGGTATATTTTAGCATTTAGACTAGCTTTCAGATCAAAATAACCAACACAATGAAACTGAACCGACCAGACCGATTTATCCCTTTGCTGATTTTGCTGATAACATTCCTGACAGTGCAATCATGCAGGGAGAATGTTAACACAGAAGTGAGTATTCCTGATTTCACAAACCTATCGAAGAAGTTCAAATCACCTCCTGCCGAATATACAACATGTCCTTTCTTTGTTTGGAATGCCGACATAACTGAAGATGAAATAGACAGGTTCCTGACAGATTTCAGGAATGCAGGGTCGTACCAGGTGTTTATCCACCCAAGACCCGGTCTTATAACGGAATATTTATCAGACAGATGGTTCGAACTTTTCAAACATACTGTGGAGAAAGGCAAAGAACTTGGGATGAAGATATGGATTTATGATGAAAACTCATACCCCAGTGGTTTTGGGGGCGGGCATGTACCTGCTGAGATGCCGGAGTCATATAACCAGGGAGAAGGGCTTAAAATGACCCGTTGTGAAACCCTCCCCGACACTTCTGATAAATATTTCCTTATCCTGAAAGAGGACAATGGATCGTATAATAACATAACGGGGTCGCTGCCTGCAGAAAAAGGTAATAAAGGTAATTATTTCCTTTTTTCAAAGACATATAACAGCAAAAGCGACTGGTATGGAGGATATTCCTATGTTGATCTTTTATATCCCGGGGTAACAGAAAAATTCATAGAGGTCACTATGGACGGATATGAGAAATATGTAGGTCCGGAACTGGGAAAGACAATACCCGGAACATTTACAGATGAGCCACAGATCAATTCACCGGGAGGTATTAGATGGACACCTGATCTTTTCGATGTTTTTTACAAGCAGTGGCAGTATGATCTGAGGACACACCTGCCTTCACTCTATGAAGAAGTGGGAGACTGGAAGAAAGTGCGACACGACTATACCCAGACCCTGCTGCAGATGTTCATAGACAGGTGGGCAAAACCATGGTATACTTATTGTGAAGAAAAAGGGCTTATTTTCACAGGGCATTACTGGGAACATGAATGGCCAAGCATGCGCCCGGGGGGAGATAATATGGCTATGTATGCATGGCACCAGATGCCCGCTATCGACATGCTGTTCAACCAGTGGGATGATTCCACCACAGGGGCACAGTTCGGTAATGTCAGATCTGTCAAGGAGCTGGCCAGTGCAGCAAACCAGACCGGAAGAGAAAGAAAACTCAGCGAAACATACGGTGGCTCAGGTTGGGATCTCACCTTCACTGGAATGAAACGAAACGGTGACTGGGAATATGCTCTGGGTGTGAATTTCATGAACCAGCATCTTACTCATTTTTCGATGGTCGGAGCAAGAAAGTATGATTATCCCCCTACTTTCGATTACCATGAACCATGGTGGAAAGATTACAGGTATATCAACGATCATTATGCCAGGCTCTCTCTTGCGCTGTCATCAGGACGCCAGGTAAATGATATCCTGGTGCTTGAACCTACAACATCATCGTGGCTTTATGATTCCTATGTACACAGGAACAAGAGAAGCAGGGAAATTGGACAGGCATTCCAGTCGTTTGTTACTACACTTGAAAAGAACCAGGTCGAATATGACCTTGGCTCCGAAAATATTATAAAAGACCTTGGAAGTATCGATAGAAAGAGATTTATTGTGGGCCAGGCAGCATATTCCACGGTTATTATTCCTCCTCTTACTGAAAATCTGGATAAGCCAACCTTTGAGTTACTCAGGAAATTTGTGGCCCGCGGAGGCCGGCTGGTAGCGTTTTCTGTTCCCACTGTTGTGGATGGCTCAAGCAGTGAAGAGCTTGACAGGTTATTTGAAAATAAATCGGTAAAGATCATAAATGATTCTGATCTTACACCTGACATACTGAAGACATACTTTAGTAATAACGACATGAATTTCAGTTATGTAATAAAAGGATCACTATATCATAACAGGAGGAAACTGTCTGACGGTCAGATTGTTTTTCTTACAAACTCCGACCTTGACAGCACTGCTGAAGGTAACTTCACAACAAGTGGTACGGGAGCAGTAAAGATGAATACATTTACAGGGGAATTAACCACATATCCATCTGAGTTTAAGAATGGACAAGTTACAGTTTCATATTCTCTCCCTCCTGCCGGAAGCCTTTTATTATATATACCCTCAGGGCAAAGCGCCGGGTACCCGTCTGAAGAAAGATATATGAGTTCTGACACTGTAAGATCTGTAATTCCTGTTGTGGTTCAGAGAGACAGCGACAATGTGCTTATGATAGATTTTTGTGATCTTAAACTGGAGGGTAAAAACTACCCTGATATGCACTTTTATAATGCTGCAGACAAAGTCTTTAAATTCTACGGTTTCACTAACGGCAATCCCTGGAATACATCGGTTCAATATAAATCAGATATAACAGACAGGGATACTTTCGGGATAAAAACAGGCTTTTCCGCCACTTACCATTTTGTTATAAAAGGTGGTGTAAAAACAGCCGGAATCAAAGCTGTTGTTGAACGCCCCGGATTATGGTCGGTATCAATAAACAACAGGCGGGTTGAAGCCCAAAAAGGTAAATGGTGGCTCGACAGGTCATTCGGAGTCTATGAGATCGGGCCATATGTAAAAACAGGTGAAAACACTCTGACACTTGAAGTATCACCAATGAGTGTCAATGCTGAGATTGAACCTGTATATATAACAGGCAATTTCTCGGTACTACCCGCTCCAAAGGGCTGGGTTATAGAACCAACTGAAAAGCAATACATTAAAGGCAGCTGGCTAATCCAGGGTTTACCATTTTATTCCTGGGGGATGACTTACAGCAGGGAATACAATATTAGCCAGCCAGAAGGTAAATGGAAGGTAGTTCTTGGTAAATGGAATGGCACTATTGCTGAAGTAACTGTCAACGGCAGGAAAGCCAGTCCTGTTGCCTTCCCTCCTTATGAGACCGACATAACACCATTTATTCATGATGGTAATAACCGGGTTGAAGTGACAATTATAGGAAGCCTCAGAAACCTCCTCGGACCACACCATAATAATCCCCCGGAAGGCTTTGTATCGCCATGGACCTGGAGAAATGTAAAATCCTATCCCCCGGGCCTGGATTACAGCCTGATTAATTACGGTTTGTTTGACAATTTTGATCTTGTAAATGAAAAATAAGTATCATATTACATTTTGTAAAAAGATCCGTATTTAATCTTTTAAAGTCAAAATTGGAATAAACAATGAATAAATTCGAATAATAATTGGAAACCCCTTATAATTAACTTACTCTCAATATAATATTTTAGAATAGTTGCATGAATGAAATATTTTTCTACTTTTGAAGGTTCGTAATACGTGGAATTTGATAAAGAACAACTACTAATAACTTGAAAAAATGTGAGACTGCTGTGACTTTACGCGGCAAGTCGTGCAAAAACTTAACCTTAAATTAAAACTCATGAGAAAACTATTAACTTTTGTTGCTGCTTTGCTTATCACAGGCTCTGTGTTTGCAGGTGGTCTGGTTACAAACACCAACCAGAGTGCCCTGTTTACAAGACTCCAGAACCGCAATGCGTCAACAGCTATTGATGCTGTCTACTACAACCCGGCTGGTGTAACAAAACTCGGGGAAGGTTTTTTTGCTTCCATAAACAACCAGACTATCAGCCAGACACAGACTATTATTAATGATTATTCTTTTCTTTCAGGTTCACCGAAAGAATATGTTGGCAAAGTCAGTGCTCCTTTATACCCAGGGGTATATGTAGCATATAACACAGGGAAACTGTCTCTTTCTGCAGGTTTTAATCCTGTAGGTGGCGGTGGTGGTGCCAAGTATGACAAAGGTCTTCCGTCTTTCGAAACAAGTATTGCCGACCTTGTTCCACTTCTAACAAGCCAGGGATTTCCTACATCACAGTATTCAGCTGATATATATTTTAAAGGTTCATCAGTATACTTCGGATACCAGTTCAACGTGGGTTATAAGATCAACGATAAGGTTTCCGTAGCTGCCGGTGTTCGTCTTGTATCTGCAAAAAACACCTACAACGGTTACCTTAAAAATATTATGATAAATCCGACTTATCCTGCTTTCGGAACAGATTTTACTGGCGGTATGGTTCCTGCCAGCCAGTTCTTTACAGCTGGTGCAACAACACTTGCCACCTTAGCTGCCGGTGCAACTGCTTTTTACACAGGCTTACAGCCGATAGTTGACGGTGGTGGCGGACCGGTGCTCCTTTCGAATGGTACAATAGTAGGTCTGACCACGCAACAGATAGGCCAGATACAGCAAATCGTAGGTGCTGCCGGACAGGATCCGACAAATATGACAATTGAACAGGCCCAGGCCGTGTTGGGAGCTTCAGCACCTGTATTCTCTGGAGGAGCAACCGAAATGTCGGGTTATGCAGCACAGACACAGGATATAACTGTCGATGCTGAAGAATCAGGTACAGGGTATACTCCTATACTGAGTGTTAATGTTTCACCTGCCGACAATCTTGATATTGCTGTGAAATACGAGTTCCAGACTAAAATGGATCTTACCACTAAAGTAAAGAACAACCAGGGTGGCGGTGTTTTCGTTGACGGAGAAAAAATACCTGCCGACATGCCGGCATTACTTGCTGTAGGTGTTGAATACAGGCCCATCGATAAGCTCATGCTTACCGGTAGCTTCAACACATATTTTGACAAAAATGTCGATTATGACGGAAGTAAAACAGAAACTGTTGACGAGATTGACAAGAACTTCCTCGAATACGGCCTTGGTGCTGAATATGCTCTCGGTGAGAAACTGAGGATAAGCGGCGGCTGGGTACATACCACAACCGGCGTTAATGTATATTATAACAGCGACATGAGGTACAGTGCCAACACTAATTCCTTCGGTGCAGGTTTCGGTTACAGGATAAACGACATGATAGATCTCAACATCGGCGGACAATACACTTTCTACGCTGATGCATCAAGATCATTTACAGATATCGTTCCCTATACAGAAACCTACAAAAAGAAAACCTGGCTTATAGGTGTAGGTCTCGACTTCGCTTTCGGTAAAAAATAAACTGAAGTTACTTATAATATAAGGCTGATCCGTCAAGGGTCAGCCTTTTTTAGTCTGTTAGAATAATGTAATTGGCATCTTTTGTATGTTGCCACTTGTTAAGTCCAGACATGAAAGAATGAAAATATCGTTGAATGAACCCCCGGTTCATTGTTTAACACCAGCTCATTTTTCCTCCATTCGGCTCTGAAAGAGCCAAATATGAATAATCCCTGGTTCAGCCAGGGGTAGACTGCCAATCAATCTCTTACAGCTCTGAAGGAGCTGAATATATTAGATACGGAAAATATTTTTCATCAGGTATGATACCATACTCTAAAAGAAGGTCTCTGTACTTCTCTTCAAATGATATTATTTATGACGTTCATGTTGATCTATTATAGCTTGACATGATGTAATATTCTAAATGTTTGTAATCTAGCGAGATAGTATTAATTTACACATTTACTTTTTTACAAATATATTAAGCCCTTTCAGGGCTTTTAATCATTAAGTCAGCCTTTACCCCCGGTTTCACCGGGGGTTATTCATATTCAGCCACTTCGTGGCTTGATTAATACTGCTATTACAGGCCAAAGGCAGTGAGGAGCCCGGCGCAGCCAAATGAAAAGAAAAAAAGAAGGTGTCTTTTTGAGACACCCTCCTTATTAGTAGTATTTAAAACTGATTACTTTGTTATAACAGCTGGATAACCAAGGGCAACC
>JBJKPQ010000088.1:0-5496 GCA_046706305.1 Bacteroidales bacterium | reverse complement strand
ACGGCAGAAATAAACGGGGATCAGGAAAGGTTCCTTCAAACAGTGAAATTATTACGTCAGAAACTGAAAGGGTAACAATAAAAGAAAACAATACGAGCACCCATGATCCTTTCATCCGATTATCCTGAGTGGCTGGTTGCTTCAACCTATAATTAAACAGGTCTGCCGGCACAACCGAAGGTTTACTGCCATGATCCTTTCCTGTAAATCTCAGAGAAGGTTCAAGTTCCTTATCCGGGAACCAAGGAAAAACCTTTCTTTCGCCTTTATCAGCAATTTTCCCGAATGACAGGGCCCCTGTAGGGCAGGCTGAAGCACATGCCGGTATCATTCCCTCTGCAATGCCAGTAAAGCACAGATGACATTTGTTTACGACCCTTTTACCTTCATCATATTGAGGGGCATCGTAAGGGCAGTTCCACTGGCAATACTTACAGCCCAGGCACTTTGCTTCATCCACAACAACAGCTCCTGTGACCTTATGACGGAAGATTGCACCTGAAGGACACCCCTCGAGGCAGGCTGCTTTCAGGCAATGGTTGCATGCCATTGAAAGGTTAACAACGGGAATACCGGGCAGTCGGGCATCATTGAAAGTAAAAACTGTGCGCATACTCTTCTGCCATCCGTTTTCAAGAATACATGCTGCACTGCAGGCTTTGCAGTTAACACATCTGTTATGGTCGAAAAGAAAACCGTAATCCATAGTCAGTCTGTTTTTTCTATTTCGACTCTATTATCATGAAAGGCAGCGCCGAATCCCATATCGGTCTCTTCACCTTTTATAAGATAATTTCCCCCACCTCCTTCATTCAGCCAAATTCCATTGTGAAGTACTACTGTCCCAACAGGTACACAGGAAGAGATCATTGCCCGGCATTTAATCAACCCTGTTTCATTAAAGATTTTTATTAAATTACCATCGCTGATATCTCTTGCATCTGCATCATCTGCCGAAATTTCAACTGCAGGATCGCTGCTAACCTTCTTTATTATGTCAAGGTTTCCAAATTGTGAATGAATCCTGTTCCCTTTATTCGGAGTCAGGAATGTCAACGGGTACTTTTCCATTTGAGTTTTCCTAATTAGGGGCACATAACCAGGGAGCGGAGAAACACCCCACCTCAATTCAGCTTCATGAGAAAAAAGTTCAATTTTACCCGACGGTGTTGGAAAGATATAATCACTCCAGGCAATCTCCTGCAATCCGGGAGCAAGGACGGGGCCATTTTTAAGATCATTAAGAGTAAGTGAGGTATAACCTTTTATCCTTTTCTCAAGCCAATTTTCAATATTTTTCTCGCCCGGTTCAGGAATACATTCATTACCTGTATTATACCCCATTCCCCTTGCCAGGAAGTAATATATCTCACTCTCTGTTTTAACTTCTCCCGGTTTATTTAAGACAGCAGGTCTCAGTTGAACATATGGTGACCAGTAGGAACCTATTATATCCGATTGTTCAAACATGCTTTTAGCCGGAAGAATTATGTCAGCCATTGCAGCTGTATCAGTCATGAACTGATCCACAACAACGATAAAATCAAGTTTTTTAAATGCTTCAGTTACCGAGTTGCTGTCAGGAGACTGAAGTACAGGATTTCCTCTCTCAACGTAGGCTGCCTTAAGAACCGGGCCGGTGGTCTCCAGCATATCTGCTCCAAGCCTTGCCTTTGACAATGTACGTCTGAAAGGCTTATCCTTCTCATGATCGGGATAAAGACTAAGTGGTTCCTTTATATTATCAAACACATAGCTTTGGAGGTTGGCATAATTAAAACCTGCACCGCTCTTGCCTAAATTGCCTGTAATGACAGCGAGTGACAACAAAGATCTGATTGTCTGTCCACCGTTGCTGTGACGCTGGAGTCCGTAACCAGGAAGGAAAGTTACAGGTTTCTTCCCCCCTATCATCATTGCAAGTTCCCTTATGGTATCGCGGGGTATCCCTGTTATTTCTTCTGCCTTGACAGGTGAGATATTAAGAGACTGCTTAAACTCATCGAAACCTGTTACATATTTTTCAATAAACCCAAAGTCAATCATTCCTTCCTCTACAAGAACACCTGCAATTGCAAGAGCAAGTGCAGCGTCGGTACCAATTGAGGGACAAATAAACAGATCCGCCTTTTCAGCTGTTGGTGTACGTAAGGTATCAATAACGACCAATCTGCATCCTTTTTCCCTGGCCCTGGAAATAAAAGCCATTTCCTGGATATTTGTCTCAGCAGGATTTTTACCCCATACTACGATCAATCCTGCATTTTCAATATCCCAAGGCACATTGTGTTTTACATCACCCAGGGTAAGCCGGACAGCTTCCAGACCGGCAGGCCAGCACAGATCACCATACGTTATTGTTGGTCCTCCGAATTCTTTCCAGAATATACTGCCAATCTCATTTGTTAATCCGGACATACCGCTTCCCTTGTACCACATTACGCTGCCAGGTCCATAATCCCTTTTATATTTTCCCAGTTTATCACAAATTATTCCGGAAGCTTCTTTAAAGGATATCTCTTTGAAGGTACCGTCTGCAGTTTTTAAAAGGGGATGAATTATCCGGTCAGGTGAACTGCTTCTTTCTATATATGACAAACCTTTTATGCATGGCCCCTCAGGTGTGGCTTTATTACCTTCAAAGGGAAGAATTCTCTTTATCCGGCCATTTTCGACCTGGGCCCTGAATGTGCAGGAACTATAGCAATTTCTTGGACAAGCTGTTATAAATTCTTCCATTAATCGTTCGATAATGGCAAATTTATCAATATAACTTCTAAAAAGAAATACTGAAAGTGGAGAGCTTGTAATTGTTAATAATTATTTCAGCTCCAGGGCAGATTCAAGTACAACATTATTTATAGTAAGCACCCTGTTTGTCATGTCAGAAATATACACCTCATAGGTTATCATATCCTGCCCGATATATTGCATGTATGTATAATCTACCGGTCCGGTTGAAAAGATAACAGGTGAACCATCAACATCAATTGTAGCTGATATCTCAGCTTTCGGATATGCTTTTTTAAACCTGTAATAATCCGATTCACTGCCATGGATAATAGTACTTATTGTATCTACATCTTCAGAATATTCAGAAGTTGAGAGAATTACATTATTAAATGTAAGATCCGACAGGTTCCTTATTCTTATGTCTGTTGGACCTTCAGGGGAATACTTTGTCTTTTTACAGGCCAGGGCAAGAATTAAAATTGCAGAAAATAATAATACTTTCTTCATTAGCAGGTCAGTTTAATATTACAAGATATCTTTCTGACCTGAAATATAACAAATAAGTTGCAATGAGATTAAATAATTTCCAGACTATTTGATGGCACCCAACCTTTATTGCCGTCAGAGAGTGTTATTTCCAGCCAGCCTCCAACTTCGTCATCAACCGACACCTTAGTACCTTCATGAAGGATGAACAGATCAGTACCACTATTATCCGGGGAACTTTTCCCACTTACCTGCGGATCAATAATAATTGCTTTATGGCTGTCGTAAACAAGCGATTTATTACGAAGGGTAAAAGCCAGGGATGCACCCGAGAGAACAAAGAAAACCACTGCAAGCCAGAAGCCCATTACTTTAAGCCTGTATCCTGAAGTATAGATATACAGTGACAAAAGCAGAAGGCATATAACAAATGAAACAATGCTTATCCGGGCCCATGTGTTTGTAGACAACACAAGGGAAACAAAATTATACCATTTAATAAAGAACAATTCAGGTATTTCCTGGAAGCGATCCACTGTCAATGTTCTTGCAATCTGAAGGTTATATGCAATATCCTCGTCGGCCGGGTTAAGCAGCTCAGCACGTTCGTAGAATAAAATAGCTTCGGGAATATCATCTAATTTAAAATAAGCATTTCCGATATTATATTCCAGCCTGGCAGATCTGTATCCGGTTTTATACAGATCAGTCCACACCTGAACTGCATCCTGGTAATTACCTGCAGTATAAGCAGCAGCACCTTTCCTGAACCTGTCAGCCGGCGAATCCTGCGCCAGAACATTTAACAATGTTATAAATGTTATCGAAAGTGTGAATATATATTTGAAAACAGGCTTCATTTTTTTAGCGTATTGAATTTTCAACGGATTTGATGAACTGGGATGTTCCCTCGTACATATTTTCAGCTTCTGTACCTGAACCTGATGGAGCAAAACGTGCATATTCGCAAGTATCAAGAATACTGTTAAGAAGTTCTATTCTTTCATCCTCAATACCTTTCCCTTTCAATGCTTCAATAGCGTTGGTTCTTGTAAGACCTGATACAGGTATATTGAGTTTGTCGCTCAGATAACCCCATACAGCTTTCAGTATCTCCTCGTAAAACTTATCTATTTCATTATTCTTAAGACAGAATTCTGCTGTCTTCAGCCTTTTTACCGCCACTTTTGCAGCTTTCCTGTTACGAACAAGAGAAAGATCGGAGTTACGTCTTATATGTTCTCTTCTCAGGAACAAAACGATAAAGAAGACAATTAAAGCTAAGGCATACAGGCTGTAGAATGACCGTTCGGATGCTACTATCTTACCTGTTTTTGACAATTTACCCGCATCTGTCTTAATAAATCGTATATCCTTTCCAAGGTATTTTACATCTTCCTTGGCAACACCTCCGTATACTGTAATGCCCTGGTTCTGATCACTAACCTTTCTTGCATAGAAATGATATTCCGGTGTTGTGAGTTTTTCATACCTTCCGGATGCTATATTAAAATATGAATATGATAACGGAGGAATAGTAAAATCACCATAATGCCTGGGAATTATCAGATACTCAAATGTTTTCTGCCCGGTAGTCCCATCCGACCCGTTCTTAATATTGTCTGTGACCTTCGGATCATAGACTTCAAGATCAGGTGGCAATTTAAGCTTGGGTGTGCTGGCTATTTTAAGATTTCCGCTACCTGATATAGTAACTTTATAGGTAAGTGCATCATTTACAGTAACTGAATCTTTATTTATACCAGCCTTAATATTCAGGTTTCCAACAATCCCGGAAAAATCATCTGGTTGCACACCCGGAAGCGGTTTTACCTTAATCTTAACCGGCATGCTTGCCACTTCTTTTGGAATATTCTCATACTGGGCAAAGAAATCCCCGAAAAAGGGGTCGGAATTGCCAGACTTTTGTTGAACAAGTACCGATAACTGGACAGGGTCAATTGTCACTTCACCTGTCACCTGTGGATAAAGCAGGAATTTTTGAACAATACCTGTTCCATATACTTTTCCGTTGACATTTTCCTGTCTGAGGGAAGTAAGTGGAGGTGTATCAATATCCGATTTAAGAAATCCATTAAAATCGGGATACTTTATTTCATTAATACCTGCCAGATTGACCCTGGTGAATATTTTCACTGTAGCAACAATATACTCACCCAGGTATACTTCCTTACGGTTAAGTGAAAGAGTGACGAAAATATTATTACCTGCTGCTGCTTCAGCCTCCCGGGAACCTGATTGCGTCCCGCCTTTCCC
>JBJKPQ010000087.1:0-63262 GCA_046706305.1 Bacteroidales bacterium | reverse complement strand
GAAATAAGGTCGCCGTCTCTCCATCTTTTGTCCATCCTAAATTCCGACCCTCCTTTAACCTTTCTTGTCTCGTTCCTGTAATTAATGATTACAGAATCAGCCCATCCGGGTGTTCTCAGGTAAAGGGGAAACCTTACTGGTTCATCCATGTGCATCGATAACCGGACTGAGCCTCTGAAAGGATAGTCGGTTTCTTCTGTTATTGTTACATCTTTTCCGTTGGCTACCTTTGCGCTGACTGAAGAAGGTCCGTATGTAACCAGCGCAAGTCCGTTATCGTTTGTAGCCATCCACATACTTTCAATAAACTTTGGCCAGCCCTGGTGCATATTGGCCAGGCAACATGCGAAATTCGGCATCAGTCCGTATATGTTTGAATAGTCGCCATTAGTGCTCCAATCACGTTTTGCCCCGGATACAAGTACCTGGTTGGATTGCTGGTCATACTGGTGAGACCACATATCAGGCATTGTGGTCCCTGGCAGCGAATTGTATGTAAGCATTTCAATCCTGTCTGCAAGGCTGTTATCCCCAAATATTTCATACAACTCTTCAAGAGAGAACATATACTCCACCACAGAACAAAGTTCTGAGCCCCTGTTTGGTGTGTTGCCAGACAGATGCTCGTCACCGGAAAACCTTCCGCCTGCCTGGCCATGGTTAATATCATATTTGCTGATTCCGGCGTACACTGCGTCCCTGAATCTTTTATCCTTTGATTGCTGATACCACAGGCCCGGGTATTTGATTGCCATGGCGTTGTTTACAACATGTGCTGTAAGACCGACAGGACCCCAGTTAAGAGGAATTTTTTTGTCTGCCACTGCTGAAGAATCCCAGGGGAATTTTTCATAATATGAAGTCCAGTCAAAACTGTTATTTTGAATCGAACTGATAGTCTCCAGCAACCATGGCTCTCCTGTTTGCCTGTAAAGCCAGTAGCCTGTAACAGCATTTTCCATTGCCCTAACACCTCTCCATTCCTTATCGGGCCAGTCCGGCGGTGTGTCGTGTAGGTACCTGAAATACCTGGTAAGCACATCCAGAGCCCTTTTGTCTCCACTTCCCTCGTAATATTGCATGAGTACTTTGTTTGCAACAGCAAGTGGCCACCTGTCTTTGTTTTTAGACGGACCATACCAGCCGCTGTCGGTACTGCTGGCCAGAATAGGTTCTATCCATCTCTTTACTTTTTCCTTTAGTGTGTCATTATTAAGTAGGTAGGCCAGTGGTACAAGGCCATCAAGATAATAGGGTCCTCTTTCCCATGCCTCTCCGTCTTTTCCCCTCCATGAAGAGTTTACAAGGTCGGGCCAAAAATTATCAAGATTGCCTGTGAGCCCGGCTGCCTGGTCTTCAAGTTGTGATAATAACCATCCTTCCGGTTTGACAGCTCCCAAAGGAAGCATTATGTAGGCATTCTTATTCAGCTCAGGTGGATTGCTTTTATAATTTACATTAATGTTACCCTCTGAGCAGGAGGCCAGAAAAATGAGAGATAGTGCCAAGAAGGCCAACAGGTATTTTTTCATCTTTATATTATTTATTCAACTATGATCAGATTAATGGGTAAATGTATAAAACTTTAACGGGATGATATATCAAAAAGTAGTAATAGGTGGAAAAAGTAATTAATAGTAATTGATTACCATGCAATGTTTTTTAACCATGGAGTAACATGGGGTAGTTACAATGAATTACATTCCCAACCGCCCTGAATGGTGCTTTCCGGCACTCGAACGTCCGAATGCATGAACACTCGAAGATTGAATTACCCTTTAGCCAGTCCCTTATCCCGGTCAATGCTTTTTATTCTGTTCTTACGGAGCTGGCAGGGTTCAAAATAGCGGCCTGATAAGCTTTATAACTTATGGTTACGAGAGTGATAAGTATGGTCAGTAATGATGACAAGACAAGAAGTGTAATGCTGATATTGGTTCTGTATACATAGTTCTCCAGCCAGTCGCTCATTAAGTAATATGCAACAGGAATGGCTATTACAATGCCTATTACCACGAGTATAAGGAAATCTTTTGATATAAGTCCGAGGACTGTTGCCTCGCTGGCACCGAACACTTTTCTGATGCCTATTTCCTTGGTTCGCTGTTCTACCATATAAGATGCCAGTCCGAATAATCCCAGGCAGGCTATAATGATAGCCAGGACAGTGAATATTGTAAAGATCAGGCCTCTTTTCTCATCGGCTTCAAACTGGCTGTTAAACCTGTCAGTCAGGTAAGTGAAAGTAAAAGGTTCATCAGGAAAAACCTCTTTCCATTTTGATTCAATGAAGGAGATCGTTGATTTTGTATCATTGCCGCTGAGCTTTATATATATAATATTATTGATAGGGCGCCAGATAAGCATAAGCGACTCCACTCCATTATACATACCGGTCTGATGATAATCCTTCATTACACCAATAACCCTTGCTCTTATAGTATTGGCATCTCCGAGTTCCACTTTTTTCCCTATTGGATCCTTCCACGCCATACGATTTACAAATGTCTGATTTACAATTACACCTGTTAGCGTGTCAGATGGCATGTTTTTCTGAAAATTACGGCCTTCGACCATCTTGATACCCAGGGCATCAACAAAATCATAGTCAACCACAGCAAAGTTGACACCTTTCTGTACCATCCCCTGGTCTGTTTCAACATTAAAAATAACTTTACCAGAGCCTTCTCCCATCGGAGTGTTTGTTGATGTAACATATTTTATATTAGGGTTTTCGAGTAGTGTCTCTTTTAAAACAGGGTATTTTCTTGCCATCATCTGGTTGTTAAGCTGAAGTCCAATGACATTTGTCTGGTCAAAGCCCTGATCCATATTCTTCATATAGTTTATCTGCCGGTAGACCACCAGGGTGCAAATAATCATTAAAACAGAAACAGCAAACTGGATAACTACCAGTATTTTTCGGAAGAGACTACCTGCGGATCCCTGTGTTATTTCTCCTTTTAGGACTGTTACCGGACTGAAATTTGAAAGGAAGAATGCCGGATAACTGCCACCGATTATTCCAACAATTATAATAATACCCAGTATTGTCAGCAGAAAGGCCGGACTGTAAAGTATGTGCAGGTCGAATGATTTTCCTGCAAGCATATTGAATTTAGGAAGAAGTACTATAAGCAGTATGATGCTAAGGATAAGCGACAGGATGGTAAAGGCTGTTGACTCGGAGAGGAACTGCAAAATCAGAGGACCTCTTCTGGACCCCACTACTTTTCGCAATCCAACCTCTCTTGCCCTCCTGGTCGACCTGGCAGTAGCAAGATTCATATAATTCATGGCAGCTATAAGTACAAGGAACAAGGCAACTATTGCAAAAATATATACATAGGTAATGCTTCCTGTTGGTTCAGGTTCATTTGCATTTGTAGAATACAGATGTATCCGTGTAAGTGGTTCAAGGATATATTCAATCTTGATATTCATAGGTCCGAAAATAGACTTCATGTACTCATCATACATTCCCTGCATCTTTGTTTCGAAAGGCTTAATATCGAAATCCGGTGGAAAAAGAAGGTATGTGAACACCCCGAAATTGCCCCAGTTACCCAACTGTTTGGGAAGGTTGTTCCTGGCAGCGAGGGCATCGTACCTGAAGTGTGAATTTGTGGGAATGTCCTGTATTACACCTGTTACCTCGTAGGTGTTTGAACCAGCTGTAAGTGTCTTCCCAATAGGATCTTCCTTTCCGAAGTATTTGTTTGCAGTCTTTTCAGTCAGGATGATTTTATTGGGTTCGCGCAGTGCTGATTTCACTTCACCTTTTAGGACCTTTATCGTGAATATGTCAAACAAGGTTGAATCGACAAAAAAGAAATTATCCTCGTTGTACTCCTTATCTTCATATTTATACAGTGCCCTTGGCATATTAATAAACCTGACGAATGACTTGACTTCAGGGTAATCCTTAACAACCTGTGGGCCGAATGGGATCTGGGCCACATTCCATGTAAACTGATCATCAGGTTCTGTAATTTTTGAGGATACTCTGTATATCCTGTCGGCATTTGTATTGTAACGGTCGTAACTTATTTCATCAGCAACATATATTATAAGGAAAAGAGCACTTGTTATTCCAAGTGTAAGTCCCAGTATATTAAGCAGACTGTATCCAAAATGTTTGGTAATATGCCTTAATGCGGTTTTAAGGAGGTTTTTAAGCATGGCTCAGGGGTTTGGTTTATTCAAATTTAAATTTTATTGTTTTCCGTAGGGTTCTGTTTTGTAAAATTAACAATGCATTAACATCATTTTTTTTCCTCAAATACTTTAATATCATCGAACCAGGCAACTCCCTGACCGGGCATGCTCAGGACCATATTGGTTTTGAACTCAGGAATACTGTCATCCGGAACAGTTACAAAGGTCATATATTGTTTCCATGTTGCACCCGGAATGAATCTTGCTTTTCCAAAATTTCCAAAGCTGATTTCAACATATTGAGGAACGATTTTTTTATTTAATAGACGCTCATTTTCTGTTTTCGTTACAGGAAAAATTCTTTGTTCCGGGTCTGATTTTGCCCACAATGATATTACATATGTTTTTCCCGGTTTTACTTTGAATGGAAAGAACCTGACTGACACGCTGTTATCCTGTTCTGGAGTAATAAGCCTTAAGGAATGATCCCCTGAATGATGTTCTCTTGTATCAAGAAAATATGTTGCCCCCCTGTCTCCTCCGGGTCGGGCATAACATGCAGTGGGTACTCCCGGTGTGGAAAGGTCCTCAAAACCCGGATCCCGCAACAGGTTGTCATCCGTGGTAGCAGGTGATGTGCGCTTTTGATCTTTTCTTATCAGATACACCTGTGAACCGTATGGAGATATCTGATCAGAGATAATACCACCGTTAATTGTACAGTTTCTGTTTTCGAAGAGTACCCTGGCCGTACCATGCCCGACTCCTTTGATTAATATCGATGCATTTACAGGGCTGTTTGATTTGTTAACCGCTATTACGGCAAGTTGTCCGTCGTGCGTCCTTGATGTTACAATGACATTTGGTGAGTATGATACAACAGGATCCGGTTCTTCGTCCGAAAGCAGCCATGGTGTCAGCTCAGCCACCTCTGTGGCAATATGGCTGCATTCATCCCATGATGCAACTGATTTTGGGAAATAATTAGGTCCCTGCCTGACAAAAAATTCAATACCTGTTGCCCCTTCCACTATTGACTGCCAGGTCATTGACCTGATCTCGCCGGGTGTCGGTTCTCTTTCCCAAATCTCTCCCCCTCCAAATGCCTGTGGTACTATCCAGACAGGCTTCTTTCCCCTGAATTCATCGGTCAGCTGCTTTGTTACATTGCCCACCAGAGATACAGGCAGCTTTGGTATCGGATAGGGGTCAGCCATAACAATATCCATGGCATCTGCATAATCTTTTGCTGAAATAAAAGGAGCCATAAAAACAATGGATACAGGGTGATATGGGTCAGTTTCTTTTACTGTCCTGTAAATCTCTTCAAGTTTTTCAGGAGGGATATGATAACCGTTGGGTTCATCAGAAATATACCAGCCGAGCAGCGCGGGATGATCGCGGAAGGCTTCTATTTCTTTGATAAGACGGTCGTGTTTTTCCTCATCACTTAATCCTTCTATTTTCGAGCCTACACCTCCTCCTCCTGACACTGAAAGAAGGTTATAGTTGACTTTAATACCGAGCTGGGCACACCTGTCCATATATGATTTTCTTTCATTGAAGGTTTCCGGCATTATTTTCTGGTATGGAGATATGAGGTTAAATCCCCTTACTACCTCTTCTTCGGGCAGGGTAGGGTATAGCGGCGTATAACAATAAAACCCGTAAGGGAAGAATTGTCGTTTGTTCACAATAAGTCCGCCCGTAAGTCGATCAGTCTTAACTTCATTTGATTTGTATGCCAGAACTGTAAGTTTCGTTTTGGCTTCATAAATGATTCCTCTTCGCCATGGCACTGCAATATCGGCAACTACTGAATGGACTGCCCTGGAGAGATTATTTTCGAAAGGTATCTGCAAAACGGGTTTACCTGGCCGAATATTTATTGAATCGTGCAGATGCCCATCGATATAAATTTTTACGGTCATATTACTTCCCCTGAAGCCGGCCGGAATGTGGAGCAGAAATTCCCCCTCTGTTTCGTAAGTATAGAAGCTTAGCCTTGGATTAATGTTGAAGCGCGTTGTGTCTTTTTCCTGGCCGTATGAAGGGAAAACAAAAAATAAAGTTAAAATTAGTATTGAAAGGTGCCGAAGGTTCCTGTACATAGTGTTTGTCCTGATTTTTTGATCTTTAGTTGATATTTAAACATCAATAATGTAATCCATCTTCCTGCCTGCCGTGTACCAGCATATTTTAAACGTCCGGGAGCTAAATGTAATTACTTTCATTTCCAAAAAAAAATTCAGGCGGTGTATTTATAATTACAGTATGGTACGGCACATCTGTGTGATAAAAAAATTGCCCGGATCAGTTCCTGAGTTTCATTATGTTCAGGATACCAATCCGGGCAGGCATATTTCAAACTCCGTTTATTATATCTTATCGATCTTTCAATTAGTTGAAAGGGATTACTAATAGCTGTCGGCCAGTGAAATTATTTTAAGTTCTTTCTCAAAATCTGTCTGGCTCTGCTTTGTTGTACACGTAAGTATTTTTGTTTCACCGGGGAGAAGGTCAAAATAATTATCTGAATAAAACCCGTCATGGTCTGTTCTGAGGTAAACCGCCCTGGCAAATGTGTCAGATGTAAGCTCTATTTTAAATCCATTTGTAATTGGAGTAATATGTTTTTTTATAATCGTTTTGGGAAGATCCAGGTTTTTGTATGCAGTAAAGAAAAAATCATTGGAAGCCAGAGTCTTACCTCCCTTTACAAGCTTAACGTTCCCCATAACCTTTGCCGTATCAATACCTAAAAGCAACTTAGTTCCCTCTTTCATATAAATTAGACCTGCTGTGTTGGCACCAAGTCTTGCAGGGAAGCTTATCTTTTTTAATATACTGCCATTGAAATCCATTATTCGGATTTCTGTCCTGGCAGATAAGCTTTTAAGAGAATCTGATACAAGGTAAACACGAAGTGTATCTCTGTAATACTGAGGAGCGACTATTACTTTGCTGAATGATCTCTTTACCTGGTAATGTAAAGCTTTCCAGTGATTCAGGTAGTCAATGCCCGACCATGAAGCCACAGGCCAGACATCATTCAGCTGCCAGTAAAGAGTTCCCATTGTAAAGGGCCTGCTTCTCCTGTGGGTCTCCAATGCTATCTTCATGACGTCAGCCTGCATCACCTGGCTGACATACAAATATGTCTCAAAGTCTTTCGGATAATGATAGTACATCTTCATGTATTTGTCTATGACCTGGTTACCATTAGAAGCCCTTTGGTGGTACTGCATAACCGGCGATAAATAATTCCAGTCTCCGGGTTCACTAAATTTTTTCACCGTGTTAAAATCAGGGTATGACTGGAAACCATGCTCACTGAAAAACCTTGATCTTTCAGAATAATATGCTTCAAATGGTGCATTCATATAAGCTACGTAATAATGTGCATCGCCCGACAATTGATTGTATGGCACATCCTTGCCCCCCGATGAAGGAGAAGATGGCCAATAGGGTCTGTTATTATGATCAAGACTTTTAATTGAATCGGGTATGATATTATAAAATACATCATCATAAGCTTTGATAACCTTTTCAGTGGTTTCTTTCTTAACAGGTGTTAAAGGGATGCTTTTCAAAGCATTAAACAATGGCATATCGAAATCAGGGGTCTTAATACCGAAAAATCTCTTCATAACCATATTCCAGATAACTTCTGTTTCGTTATTACCGCACCAAAGTACAATGCTAGGGTGATTACGGAGTCTTTTAATATTATCAGACACTTCATGGCTTATGCTGTTAAGGAATTCCTTGTCACCCGGCATCTGGTAAATTGCAAAGGCAAAATCCTGCCATATCATGATTCCCAGTTCGTCGCATAAATCGTAGAATAAATCCGATTCGTAGATACCGCCGCCCCATACCCTGAGCATGTTGATATGTGCATCGGCAGCTGACTCGAGCAGCCTTTTATAGTGTTCCGTATTGGTACGGCTGGGAAAAATATCTGTAGGGACATAGTCTGCTCCTTTTGCAAAGACGGGTATCCCGTTTATTGTGAAATAAAATGACCTTCCTTCCTTATCCTTGTCCCTGACAAGACGTATGGTTCGCAATCCGGTCCTGGTTTTTATCTCGTCGATTGTCTTATTTCCTTCTGACAAAGTTGCAGTGAATTCGTAAACAGGGTGTTCTCCCATGCCGTTTGGCCACCACAGTGCAGGATTATCGATTGTAATATTCACCGGAATTCTGTTTTCGCCCTCGCTTAGCTTTACCGGTACTGCTGCATTCCCTGAGGATTTACCACCAGTTTTATAGCTCACCGTTAATACAGCATCTTGCGATGAAGTCGACCGGATCGCTGCCATCACTGTAATGACCGCTACCTTATTATTAACTTCATTTTGTATCACTTCCATATTATTTATTGAAGCATCATCCCATGCATTTATAAATACCGGTCTCCATATTCCGCTTGTTGTAAGTGTTGGCGACCAGTCCCATCCGTACATATAGGCCGCTTTCCTTGTATAAGGACCAACGGGCGGACAGTCAGATGGTGGCCCTGCCATTATTTGTATACCCGGTCCGAAATCAAAATTATATCCCAGAGGGGCCTCAATATTCCATTTATCCTTATGAATAAGACCCATTACAACAGGGGAGTGGAACTGAATACGTAATGTGTTCTCTCCTTCCCTGGCTATATTTTTTATGTTTATCTTCCATTCCCTGAACATGTTATCAGCTTTCAGCACCAACTGGTCATTGAAATATACATCAGCATAGGTATCAAGTCCTTTGAAATCTAGCTCAATGTTCTGCCTGTCAATAATATTACTGCCAAGAGTAATTGTAGTGGCATATTCCCATGAATTTTTATCTATCCATTGTACGTTCTTTTCATTATCGCGGTAGAAGGGATCAGGTATTAGTTTGTTGGCCATAAGATCGGTGTGTATACAGCCCGGAACTGTTGCTTTATACCAAAGGTTTGTACCGAACTTGTGCATCTTCCAGTTGTCTTTTATCTCCATAGTGAGATGATTGTCGTTACGGGCTGTTATTCCGTCAGGAACAAGCCAGAGGAAAAGCATTAAGAGAGTAAAATATTTTTTCATTTCATTTTGGTTAGGTTGTTTCTTATAATTAAAGTTTTAGTGAAATCCTTTATCGCTGTTTTTATGATGGGTTATTATTGCCTGAGGCCTTCATAGAACCCGTCCCACAAATTTGTAAACGATTCCTTTATGGCTTCCGGCGATCCCTTACTCATTATTATATTGAGACCAATCCCGTTTCCTGAAAAGATGAACATTTTTGCCAGCTGATCTGCAGTCATTGTTGATTTTATTTCCCCTGATGCCTGGGCTCTTTCAACAGCAAAGGTCCATTGCTCAAGTTCATATCGTCTGGCCTGCTGTATCTTGTCGCGGTATTCCGGTATCATTCTTAGGGCATCAAACAGGGGATATAAATAATTAAAGTCGGCCACTTTGCCGGTATTTATGCGTCCATTGATCTCTGTCAGTTCATTCATAACCTTTTCAAGGTCATCAATATGATCGTGATAGAAATGGTAGAGAGACTCCTTCGAATAAGAACCAAAATTAAACACGATCATCCGTGTGAAAAATGTGTCAATTACTTCCAGGAAAAGTGTCTCCTTGCTTGTGAAATAATGATAAAATGCACCTTTTGAAAGTTTCGTAGCTTCTACAATCTCTTTCAGTGTCACATCCTTAAAACTCTTGCTCAGAAATAGTTTAAGGCACTCATTCAGTATATACTCTTTTGTTGTTATCATAAACCGACCGTTTGGTATGTAAAAATATAACTTTACTTAATAAAAACAAAAAAAAATTGACAGTGGGGGAGAAATGTGACGACCGCAGAGACCAGGTTGTTATATCACAGGGAATTTTATTCTTCCCTGCAAAAGCTGTGTCTGGTCCCTGCGGCCGTTAATATGTTTGTTTATCTTTTATGAAGCCACTTAAACAATGACTTCATAAAGGATACAGATACTTATCAGGTAATATTTATTTTGCCGGTGTGATTACAATATTCCTGTATTCAATAGGTCCATGGTCTCCCTGAAGCAGTATTGGACCGGGTTCTCCTTCATTACTGTCTAAAGCACCACCTGTTATACCGGGTATTAAAGCGTCACAGATAATTGTTTTGCCGTTTGCGACAATTGTAACGGTTCGGCCTACAAGAGTAATGTCGTACGTGTTCCATTCTCCTGCCGGGTTAGCAGCATCCTGATTTGGGGTAAGGAAACCGTATACACCCCCGAAGAGAACAGATGAAGGTTCTTCACCTCTGCTGTCGATAACCTGGACTTCATACCTGCCTCTAAGATATACCCCGCAGTTGCATTCCGAAGGATACCTGAATTCAATATGAAGTTTAAAATCTTCAAATTTTTCCTTTGTCATTAAATTTGATCCCGATTTTGGACTTTTGAGGACACCATTTTCAACAATCCATTGGTTCTGGGGCCTCTGTGTTACCCATCCGTCGAGATTTTTGCCGTTGAATATTTTAATGGGTTTGCCCCATACAGGAGGATTTTTCCTTTCAAGAGCCGGAGCCTTCACTCCGGTGAAGGGATGTGATTTACCATAGCTGTCGGTGATGGTGCCAGAAAGTTTTCCGTTCTCAAGAGTACCTTCAAGGACAACATCATTGTTTCCTGTTTCCCACTGTGGAGGAATAGCGAAGCTGATTTTGTTGTTCTCAAAATTAATCTTGGCAACAGGGCGTGCGCTTCCCGCATAGCCTACAAAATAACCAACCAGGGTTTTTACTCCTGATAGTTTTACCTCCATCCATGATGGTGCGGAATACTGGCCCATATTTAATGTAAGGTCCCAGTGACCGATGATAGGTGATGTACCTACCTGGGCATTAGAGTTGACACTCCACGATGAGAGGGCTGCAACCAAAACGAAAGAAAGTGTGCTGAAAAATACTTTCCCCGAAGAAAATAAATAGGATCGACTGTTTTTCATGTTTTTTTATTTAAAATGAATTTGTGTTAAAAATACTTATTCCTGCTAAGAAATGGTTTATAAATGGCCATTTTAATCTTTTTAAACACATCCGGGAGTTTTAAATCAATTGACAAATTTTTTAAAAACAATACTTAATGTTACTGTATCTTCAACCGGTTTGCCATAGATGATAGCCGGCTTCCATTCTGGGCCTGACTTAATGAGCCTGGTGGCTTCTTCGGAGAATGCCCTGCCCGGACTTCTTACTATTCTCAGGCTGTCTATACTTCCGTCGGTCTTTACCCTGAAGTTTAGTACTACAACCACTTTGCCCATTTCCGGAAGAGTATCCGGTCTTTGAATATTATCATTAATGTATTTCTCGAATTCCTTATGCCCGTTTTGGGGTTCAGGGGGAGAATAGCTTCTTGATATGCCGGCTACTTTAGCTGAGGGGGCTGCTTTTACTGCTTCATCTGCCATGTTTGCATTTATAATTTCTTCAGATTGCAGTTTCTCCTCCGAAACAGCAGCCTGTGGCCGGGATTTTTGATATTTTGCATTTGCCGGAGCTTCTTCAACTTTGGACTCACCTGTGTTTTTCCCGGGAGTCTTTTTTTCTCCGGCAATTAATTCCCTGCTTTTACCAATTGGGGTTTGGATTATTCTTTCCTGTTTACCTTCTTTCTCCGGCCTGCCGGCAGGTATTTCCAGTGTCCTCTTTTCAATTAACTCAACTTCTTTACGTTCCTTATGCCTGTTTCGTTCAATTACCAGGAAGACAGAGGATAATACCATAAGAACGGCTATTGAGGCCGCAATCCGGTATGGTAATTTACTTTTATTCCTTATTATTCTCCTTTGAAGCCTCCTGTTAAGGGAGGATATATCGCTTTTAATCCTGTCAGGTGGAAGCATTTCAAACCCTTCCTCTGCTTCCTCTGCAAAACGGTCCCTCTGAAGTTCTCTCTCAAATGAGTTCTTCTCCCGCCCTGTCAAATTACCGCTTCTGTAACGGATAAAATCGGGACGTCCCTTACTTTTATTTTTATTCTTCTTCGACATGTTTTCCTTCAAGACAGATTTTAAGGTTCCGTTTAGCATTTTGAAGGTGGCTCTTCACCTTTTTTTCATCTAGCTCCAATATTTCTGCTATTTCACTGTAACACCTGTTTTCATAATAGAATAACCTGATACATTTTTTTTGTTCAATCCTTAGTCGTTCAATACATTCGCTTAATGCTTTATCCATTTTATTTCCTGTATCATCTATAGGATGCATTAGCGATATGTTTTCCATAAAAACTGACTGCTCTATTATCCATTCTTTCATCTTCCCGTCTTTCGCTTTTTCTGCCCTCAGTTGCATAAGGCAATAATTTCTTGATACAACATAAAGCCAGTTCCTGAAGTTGTCAATTTTATGACGTGGGATCTCTTCAATGAGTTTCTCGAAGATCAGCATTACTGCATCCATGGCATCTTCCCTGTTTCTCAGATATTTCAGGGACAAACCATAAACAAGTTGCATATAACCGGAATATAGTTCTCCAAGTATTTTAATGTCGCCTGTTGATATGAATTCCTTTATCATATCTTCATCGGTGACCTGTTTTATATTCCTCCGCATCTTCAGGAAACCCATCACATTCCGTTTCTTGCCTTTTAAGGTTTCAAGTTATTATAAAAAAAATATATACATATAAAATCTGCTTTGATTCTTTTGAAAAATCTGTTTTGTTTTTGCAGTGAAAAAAGAACACAGGGAGTTTTATTCTTCAACACCTGCAGGAGTGGATATCCCGGGGAAACGGGCGGGATATGAGATCTTTATAAAAAAACTGAATGAATTTTATGGAATTATTAAACCGGTTGCATCATAAAGGAAATGTTCAACCAAAAACAAATGTTATGAAAAAGAGATCGGTAGTTTTAGCATTAATGTTCCTGGCTGCACTCATTGTGTCATTCAGGGGGCAGATTACTATAACAGGTACTGTAACAACTGATAAGGGATATCCTTTATCAGGTGTGCATGTTTCAGTAAAAGGAACAGGTAACACAACAAATACGCTGAATGATGGGAGTTTTATTATAACATCTGACAGGGAGATAAATACTCTTGTTTTTTCCTTAGCCGGCTATGAAACAGTTGAAACAGCAGCATTAAAAAGCAGAGTCATCAATGTCCGGATGAAGCCCGTAAGACTGGTATTGCAGGAGATGGTTGCAGATGGTAACGTGCTGCCTGCCCGGCCGGCCCACAAATATGAAAAAAGGCTTGTGTCAGCATCAGTAAGCGGTCGTTACCCTGGTGTATCATACAGAAATTATCCGGGGGATTTTAACACAGAGGGTTATGCCCCAGTAAATGAAAACGGTTTCAGGGATGTCAGGTCCAGTCCCCTTTCAACCTTTTCAATAGACGTTGATCATGCCTCTTATTCAAATATCCGCAGGTTTATCAACAATGGAACACTGCCTCCGGCAGATGCAGTAAGGATAGAAGAGATGATAAACTATTTCAGGTATGATTACCCCAAACCGGTTGGTGATCATCCTTTTGCCATGAGCACTGAAATGACCATATGCCCGTGGAATAATAATCATTATTTGTTGCAGGTGGGGCTGAGGGCTAAAGACATCGATAAATCAGGTCTTCCTCCTTCAAATATAGTTTTTCTTATTGATGTCTCAGGTTCAATGAATGCTCCCAATAAACTTCCTTTACTAAAGTCTGCTTTCGGGCTGCTGGTTAATGAGTTGAGACCACAGGACAGAGTGGCTGTTGTTGTTTATGCCGGAGCGGCAGGTCGCGTCCTGGAATCGACACCCGGCAACAGAAAAGAAAAGATACTGGCAGCAATTGACAACCTTGAGGCAGGAGGCTCAACAGCCGGTGGGGCCGGATTAAAACTTGCATACAGCGAAGCGGAGCGCAATTTCATAGTAGGTGGCAATAACCGGATAATTCTTGCTACTGACGGAGATTTTAATGTCGGTGAATCGAGCAATGGTGCTATGGAAAGACTGGTTGAGGAAGAAAGGAATAAGGGAGTGTTTATTACTGTTCTGGGCTTTGGGATGGGTAACATTAAGGATGACAAAATGGAGCTTATAGCTGACAGGGGAGACGGTAATTATTCATATATCGATAACCTGCAGGAAGCCAGGAAGGTACTTGTGAGTGAGTTTGGCGGGACTCTCTTTACAGTTGCAAAGGATGTTAAATTGCAGATCGAGTTTAATCCTGCCAGAATTAAATCCTACAGGCTGATAGGTTATGAGAACCGGCTGTTAAATGATGAAGATTTTAATGACGATAAAAAGGATGCAGGCGAAATGGGCTCTGGCCATAATGTTACCGCCTTGTATGAACTGGTGCCCGCTGAAACAGATGAACCGGTGCCTTCTGTTGACCCTTTAAGGTACCAGGGAGTAAGAAGAGCAGGGAAAGAACTGAAATCTGTGGAAAAAGAATTTCTGACTGTTAAGGTGAGATATAAACTGCCAGGTGATAACAGGAGCATACTGATGGAAAAAAATGCAGGAGATGAGATTGATGATACACGAAATGCATCAGAAAATATCAGGTTTGCAGCTGCAGTGGCTGAGTTTGGAATGATCCTTGAGAAATCGGAATACAAAGGCACCTCTACCCTGGAAAGTGCTTCAGCACTGGCACGTTCAGCAAGAGGGGAGGACGAAGACGGATACAGGGCGGAGCTGATAAGATTAATTAATGCAGTAAAGAGTATGAACAGCTATGCCGAAAAGAGGTACGATGAATAAAAAATTATAAAAAATATTAAAATATGTAACTTTTAATTTCCCGGGCAGTCTTTGTTATAATTAAAGGAATAAAAGACAGGACTTTGGACGATAACGATCTTATGGCACTGGTTGCTGCCGGTGATACTGAGAAGCTGGGCGTTTTATATGAGAAATATAAGATGCCCCTTTTTACTTATTTTTTCAGGCTTACCATGGGAGACAGGCATGCCAGCGAAGACCTGGTGCATACTGTGTTCTACCGGGTAATGAAATATAAGCACACATTCACGGGGAATAGTGATTTTGTTTACTGGGTTTTCAGGATTGCTCATAACACAGGGATAGACCATAACAGGAAAGTGAAACGCACAAAATTATTCAATAATGAACTTATGGGGAATGGCGCCGGATACTATGAAATAACTGATGTTGAAAAAGATGAACAGCGCGATATGCTCTATAAAGCTCTTGGTGAACTGGGGGCTGAAGAAAGAGAAATTCTCATTATGGGTAAGATAGACTGTCTGAAATATAACAAAATAGCCGGAATACTGAATATAACGGAAAGTAATGTCAAGATAAGGATGTTCCGGGCATTACGAAAGCTAAAAATCATTTATAATAATCTTGAAAGAAAGGTATGAAAAAGCATGATTTTGATGAAAGATTATCCGGGCTGTTATACGGAAATCTCTCAACTGACGAGAAGAACAGGTTAATCGCCGATCTGGAAGAGGAAGGAATGACAAAGGCAGAGATCATGTCATATATTTCTGCCGACAACCTGTTGGAGATGCTACCTGTTCCTGATCCTTCAGAGAAAATGGACAGGAGATTTTATACTATGCTGGGGGAAGAAAAAAAGAAAGCTCTTTTAGGTTCTCCCGACAGGTTCGACAGGGAAAGACCAGCTTTTCTGACAGGATGGCCCTTATTAAAGGTGGCAGCGGGAATTGCACTTTTTGTCATGGGCTTTGCCACAGCCATATTGATAGGTAAAGGATCGCAGAAGAATACCCAGCAGATGGCTCAGCTGTCAGGAGAGGTCAGACAACTCAAGGAGACACTGGTGCTGTCTATGATCAGACAAAGCTCACCTGTGGAGAGGATAAAAGCTGTAAATATGATGAGTACGCTTGAAGATCCTGACCCGCAGGTTGTTAACAGTCTTGTAAATGTTCTTAATCATGATGGCAACGATAATGTGAGACTTCTTGCACTCGAAGCATTGATAGGTTATTCGGACCTTCCACAGGTGAGGAATGGGCTCGTCAGCTCCTTGTCATTACAAACTTCACCGCTTATTCAGATTAGGTTGACGGAAGTACTGGTTGCTCTTCATGAGAAAAAGGCAGTACCGGAATTCCGCAAGCTGCTGAATGATGAAAGCCTGAATTACAGCGTGAGAGGAAAAATTAAGAATGCTGTTGTTGTCTTATTATAACAATGTTATCATGATCGGAAGAATATTAATATTGCTTTTTATGGGAGTGTTTGTGACATCACCTGTAATGTCACAGACAGAGCAGCTTGTGGTTAATCTGCCGGAATCTTTTAAGAACGGACACCTGACATTTGAAAATCCAAGGGGATCCGTAAAAGTGACAGGATACGATGGCAGCGTTATACTCGTAACAGGCACTCCACGATTCAGTATAAAGCAGGAGGAAACAGGTAATGGCATGCACAGAATAGCTAACAACGCCCTTGATATAACGGCGGAAGTAAATGGCAGTAATGTGTTGCTGCTTTACAGGAGCTCGGGGAAAACAGTGGATTTTGACATCAAGCTTCCGCGTAATTTCTCGCTTAAGTTGCGATCTCTTGATAACGGTGTAATTGATGTGATAAATATTAATGGCGAGATTGAGGCAGAAAACAACAGTGGCAGCATTAATCTTGATAATATAGCAGGTTCTGCCGTACTGAGCTCAGTGTCAGGCGGTATTACGGCTGTTTTCAGGAAGGCAGAGGAAGGGGCACCGATGATGTTTACTTCACTTGAAGGTGATATTTGCATTACACTGCCCGATAATACCAGGGCAAGGCTTAAGATGAAAAGTGAAACAGGCGAAATATTATCCGACTTTGATATTGTCCCGGCAAAAAGACAATCTGTGGTGAAAGATATTGATAATAAACAGGTTTGGTCGCTTGAGGATTGGGTTACAGGTACTCTGAACGGAGGTGGCCCCGAATATGTTATCAGGACATACAGCGGGAAAGTATGTATAAAAAAAAGGTAATATCATGTAACCTTTCCGTGGCGGCGGGGTGTTTATGAAAACATCAAATCAAAAACTAATTTAAAAGCTATGAAAAGATTTTTATTAAACACACTAAGCTCCGTAGTCTTTTTGTTTTCAGCAACAGGGTTTCTTTCAGGTCAGCAGCTCGAAGGCCTGTGGTCGGCCAAACCACAGGACCAGGCAATGCAGTTCAGGTTCAGCGTTGATAATGAAGATGGTAAGATGAATATGAGCAATACCTGCCTTTTCAATAAAGATGAACTTAGCGGATTTACTGCAGGTGATAACGTAACATTTTCCATCAAGAGACCCGCCGGAATAATCACTCTGAAAGGTGATATTAGCGGAGACAGGGGACATGGCACATTTACATTTGTTGCTGACAGGTTATATGCCGGTTCACTTGAAGACCTGGGTTTTAAAGATGTTCCGGGGAAAATATTATTTCTGTTTGCAGTAAAAAATGCGGAACCGGATTATATAAAGAAGGTAAAGGAGATGGGGTTCAGTGATATCTCACTGGATAATCTCATTGCTTTTGTAGCCCTGGATATAACTATTGATTATATCGCGGGAATACAGAAAGCAGGATTTAAAAACATCACTCCGGGAAATATTATAAGCTTCAGAGCTCTCAAAATTAACCCGGACTATATAGCGAACATAAGGAAGATAGCCGGTGATGATCTTTCGGTGAATGATATGATATCCTTTGCAGCTCTTAAAATAGATGAGAAGTACGCTGAGGATATGTATAAGTCGGGGTATAAATTATCAGGACCCGATCTTGTCCAGTTTAAAGCAATGGGAATAACACCGGATTATGTGAAAGAAATGATGGACACTGGTTTTGATAAAATATCGAAAGATGACATCATTCAGTTCCGGGCGCAGCATATTACACCGGAATACGTAAGAGAGGTCAGGCAAATGGGATTCAGCAGTAAAATAACAGCGGATGTTATTGTCAGGCTTAAAATCTTCAGGATTGACAGTGAATATGTCCGCACTATAAGAGCTGCGGGCTACCCCGATCTTACTCCTGATAAATTCGTTGAATTCAGGATTTTCAAGATAGACCCCGATTTCATTGAAAGGGCAACTAAATTTACAGGCACGAAGCCAACACCTGAACAGTTAATAAGGTTAAAAACAGCAGAAGGAAATCACCCGTGATTTCCTTCTGCTGTTTTTAAACCGATTATTCTTTATGAATTCTTAAGAAACCGATCAATTTCCCTTGCTACTTTTCTGCCGGAAGCAATTGCGGTAACGACGAGGCTGGCTCCATTAACTGTGTCGCCTGCTGCAAAAACCTTAGGAATACTGGTTGCCATTTTCCCATCTATTTTAACATTTTTCCTGTTATCGAGATCGACTCCCAGTTCGGTAAGTAATCCATCGAGCACGGGATGAACGAAGCCCATGGCAAGTAATACAAGGTCACATTCTATTACACGCCTGGTACCTGGTACAGGAACCATAGATGACCTGCCATTCTGTGATTGCCATTCAATCTCTTCCACTTCGGCACCCCTGGTTATTGCTCCGTCTCCGACAAACCTTAATGTTGATGTGCTCCATAGTCTTTCACACCCTTCTTCATGGGATGTTGAGGTCTTAAGAATTTTACCGTAATAAGGCCATGGGTTGTCTGAGCTCCTCTGTACAGGTGGTTTGGGAAGTATTTCAATCTGTGTTACACTCACGGCTTTTTGTCTTGTGGCTGTACCTACACAATCTGATCCGGTATCCCCGCCGCCAATGACAAGTACTCTTTTGCCTTCAGCATTTATCTTTCTCTCTGAAGCGGGTAAGAGCCCGGCATTTATCCTGTTCTGCTCAGTGAGGAAGTCCATGGCAAAATGGATCCCGTCAAACTCGCTTCCTTGTACATCCAGGGGCCTGGGTTGTCCGGCACCGATGGTAATACATACTGCATCAAACTGATTCATTATATCTCTCCCTGTAATATCCTTGCCTATTGTAACTCCTGTTTTTACAATAAGACCTTCTTCAGTCATCAGGCCGAGTCTTCTGTCTATGGTCTCCTTGCTAAGTTTAAAATCAGGAATACCATACCTTAGGAGTCCGCCCACTTTATCATCTTTTTCAAAAAGTGTTACGGTATGCCCCGACTTGTTGAGCAGGTCGGCTGCTGCAAGTCCTGCAGGTCCGCTTCCTATTACAGCAACTCTTTTTCCTGTTCTTGCTGAAGGTGGTTCAGGTTTTATATAACCTTCGGTGAAAGCCTTCTCGACAATGGCAACCTCGTTTTCCCGTATAGTCACAGGTTCTGCATTGATGTTAAGTACACACGAGTGTTCACAGGGTGCAGGACAAATCCTTCCCGTAAACTCGGGAAAGTTGTTTGTCATTGCCAGCCTGTGATAGGCATCTTTCCATTCTCCCTTATAAAGGAGATCATTCCATTCTGGTATTAGATTATCTACAGGGCATCCCCAGTGGCAAAACGGTATTCCGCAGTCCATGCAACGAGATGCCTGGAGCATCCTGTCTTCACTGTTTAACACCTGTTCCACCTCACTGAAATCACGGATACGTTCATGTATTGGCCTGTTACCGGCATCTTTCCTTTTTATTTTAAGGAATCCGTTTATATCTGCCATCTTATATTATTTTTTTAATGTCATTAATAGTGTTTATCAGTCGCTAAGTCTCTTCCTCATGTTCCTCTTTTAACTGGCACTTATTTCAAGATCAAGTTCCACATCAGCAATCTTCTTGCGAATCTCTTCAAGCTTAAGCTCCTGCATTACCTTCTTATAATCGTAAGGGATAACCTTAATGAACATTGGAAGATATTTATTCAGATCTTCAAGTATCATCCTGGCCTTATTGCTTTTTGTGTATTCATAATGCATCCTTATGAGCTTGGTAAGTTCATTGACATCGCCATAATCTTCGACAAGCGATAACTCAACCATTCCCATATTGCAGTAGTAATCGAAATCCCCGTTTTCATTGAATACGTAAGCAATTCCGCCACTCATACCTGCTGCGAAATTATTACCGGTAGTTCCGAGGACAACAACCCTGCCTCCGGTCATATATTCGCATCCATGATTACCTACGCCCTCGACCACAGCTATAGCACCGCTGTTCCTGACACTGAAACGCTCGCCTGCAACACCGCATATGAATACTTCTCCGCTTGTTGCACCGTAGAGTGATGTATTTCCAATTATTATGTTCTTGTCGGGTTCAAATGTTGAGCCTACGGGAGGTACAACAATAATTCTTCCTCCCGACAGACCCTTGCCAAGGTAGTCATTGGAGTCTCCCTCAAGGTACAGTTCCACGCCGGGAGAAAGAAAAGCTCCGAAGCTCTGGCCGGCAGAACCGTTTAACCTGCATTTTATTGTTCCGTCAGGCAATCCTTCTGATCCGTAAAGTCTTGCTATTTTGCCTGAAAGCATGGCTCCCAGGGTCCTGTCGGTATTTCGTATGTCTCTTTCAATTACAACGGGTATTTTTTCCCTGATTGCCAGTTCAGCTTCAGCAATAAGCTGGTGATCAAGCACTGAGTCAGTCTTCGGCTCCTGTACATCGCAGCAATGCATTGAGCTCAGATCATGAGTGTCGGGCAGTTTCATTATACTGCTGAGGTCGAGGTTCCTTGTTTTCCAGTTGTTTATTTCATCATTACGCTCAAGAAGATCGTGGCGGCCAATAACATCATCCAGTTTCCTGAATCCAAGCTCCGCCAGGTATTCCCTGACCTCACTGGCGAGGAAAGTAAAAAAATTAACAAGATTATCTGCCTTACCCATAAATCTTTTTCTAAGCTCGGGATTCTGCGTTGCGACACCTACCGGGCATGTGTTAAGATGACATTTTCGCATCATCACACATCCGAGTACTATCAGGGAAGAAGTAGCAAATCCGTATTCCTCAGCACCAAGGAGTGCAGCAATGATAATGTCTCTTCCTGTTTTTAACTGGCCGTCTGTCTGCAGCATTACTTTTTTTCTCAGGTTGTTAAGCACCAGAGTCTGTTGTGTCTCAGCCAGACCTATTTCCAGAGGCAGACCTGCATGTTTTATTGATGATGCCGGGCTGGCCCCGGTACCACCTTCAAATCCGCTTATTGTAATTAGATCAGCACCCGCTTTGGTCACTCCTGCAGCTATTGTACCCACCCCACTTTCAGATACCAGTTTTACACTTACTTTTGCTTCAGGGTTAACATTTTTAAGGTCGAAGATCAGCTGGGCCAGATCCTCAATCGAGTATATGTCATGATGGGGAGGCGGAGAAATGAGTGTTATTCCCGGTGTGGAATATCTTGTTTTGGCAATGATCTTGTCTATCTTATGGCCGGGAAGCTGACCACCCTCGCCTGGCTTGGCACCCTGTGCTATTTTTATCTGAATCTCGTCGGCATTGACAAGATATTCAGTAGTTACACCAAAGCGTCCGCTTGCAACCTGTTTGATTGCGCTTCTCACCATGTCGCCATTTTCCAGCGGATGGAAACGTTCAGGATCCTCGCCACCTTCCCCGGTGTTGCTTCTTCCGCCTATCCTGTTCATGGCAATTGCCAGTGTTTCATGAGCCTCGCGGCTTATTGAACCATACGACATTGCACCAGTGACAAACCTTTTCATAATATTTTCAACAGGTTCGACCTCATCAAGAGGTATTGGATTACTCTTTATCCTTAGCAGTCCCCGGATAAAACCTGGTCGCAGGGTATCGGCATCAACCCTGCCTGTATATTCCCTGAATTTTTTATAGTCTCCTGTTCGTGTGCTCCATTGAAGCAATGATATTGTTTCAGGATTCCATGCATGATGTTCCCCATGTTTCCTGTAGGAATAGACACCTTCTGTAAGTACCTCTGGCTGCTGTTCCTGCTGGAAAGCTCTCCTGTGCGGGATAAGGGCTTCTTCTGCTATCTCTTCCATTCCGATACCACCCAGACGTGAAACAGTGCCTGCAAAATATTTTTTGATCACATCAGGATGAATACCCAGTGCTTCAAATATCTGTGATGACCGGTAACTTCTCAGAGTACTTATTCCCATCTTCGACATGATCTTCATAAGACCTTTGTTGATGGCATGGATATAATTCTCTTCGGCCTTCTGATAGTCGAGCTGTACTGCTTTGTCAGATACAAGCTTGTCTATAATTGCAAAACTCATGTATGGATTTATAATGCTTGCTCCGTACCCGAAGAGGAGAGCAAAATGCATCACCTCTCTTGGCTCTGCAGATTCAACAACGATGTCAATCTGCATTCTCTTCCGTTTTTCAATAAGGTAGTGATGCACTGCCGATACTCCAAGCAACGAAGGGACAGGTGCTTTCTTGTCATCTATACCCCTGTCAGATAAGATTATATAGTTTTTCCCTTCATCCACGGCTTTTTCTGCATCCATGCAAAGCCTGTCAACTGCTTCCTGGAGCCCGGCAGCTCCTTTCTCAGCATCGAAGTGAAGATTGAGAGTGGAAGCGGAAAATCCCTTATACCTGAGATTCTTTACTATTTTAAAATATGTATTGTTAATAACCGGGTTGCGAAAACGTACCATCTTTACATGATCGGGAGAGGTCTCAAGCAGGTTTTGCTGCAGTGATCCCAGGTAACCGGAGAGCGTCATGACAAGCTCTTCCCTTATAGGATCAATTGGAGGGTTTGTTACCTGTGCGAACATCTGTTTGAAGTAATTGAACAACCTGTACGGTTTTTTCGACAGTACTGCTATAGGAACATCATTACCCATTGAACCGAGAGGCTCTTTTCCTGTAGCTGCCATCTCCTTTATTATCTTGTCAGTATCTTCCAATGAATAATTGAAAGAAGTAAGATACTTGGAATACTGGTCTCCCATATTACTTGATTCGGTACGGCCAACCTCAATTTTTTCCAGCTTTACCAGGTTCTGCTGAAGCCAGTCGATATACGGATATTCATTTGCGAGTGCTGCCTTCAGTTCATCATCGTAGAATATTTTACCGGCTTCAGTATCCACAAGTAACATCTTGCCTGGTTTGAGCCTTCCTTTTTCTCTTATTTCTTCAGGAGCAAAACTCTGAACACCAGTTTCAGATCCAAGCACAATAAGATCGCTGGTTGTGATCACATATCTTGATGGTCTCAACCCGTTCCTGTCGAGCATGCCTCCAATGTATCTTCCATCCGAAAAGATCAGAGATGCAGGGCCGTCCCATGGTTCCATAAAGGTGGAATGGTACTTGAAGAATGCTCTTAACTCGGGAGACATCGGATTCTTGTCGTTTATAGATTCCGGGATAAGGATTGACATGGCATAAGGCAGTGATTTGCCACTCATTACAAGGAATTCCAGTACATTATCGAGCGATGCAGAATCGCTCTTTTCCGGCTCAATTATAGGGTATAGCCTCGACAGATCACCCAGTTTTTCGGATTTAAGGATCGATTCCCGGGCTTCCATCCAGAACCTGTTTCCCTTAATTGTGTTTATTTCACCATTGTGACCGAGTAACCTGAATGGCTGTGCCAGGTCCCAGCTTGGGAATGTGTTGGTGCTGAATCGTGAATGAACCAGTGCTATGGCACTCTGCATGCGCTCATCGTTAAGGTCGAGATAATATTCTCCCAGTTGCTCCGATGTTAGCATCCCCTTGTAAATAAGAACTTTTGTAGACAGGCTGGGTATGTAGAAAAAATTCTTCTGTGCGATATCGGATTTTCTGATACTGTTCTCTGTCCTTTTCCTTATTATATATAACTTACGTTCCAGGTCTTCCTGTGGAATATCGGCTCCCAGGAGGATTTGAGTCATGGCCGGCTCAGCTGATTTTGATATTTCACCTATCACGCTGTTGTTTCTGGGAACATCACGAAAACCAATAACATCAACACCTTCTTCTTCAATAATGTCAGTAAATATACCGAGACATTTCTCCGCATCAGAACTGTCCTGAGGCAGAAATATTATACCCGTTCCAAACTGCCCTTGCGGGGGAATGGAATATCCCTGGATAAGATAGAAATCGCGCGGTACCTGGATAAGCACACCTGCGCCATCTCCGGTCTTACTGTCAGCACCTTCGGCACCCCTGTGAGTCATGTTGGCCAGAATATCCAGTCCCTGCCTGATCAGCTCATGGGATTTTTTCCCGTTCAGATGTGCAACAAATCCTATCCCGCAGCTGTCATGCTCAAAATCCTGACGGTATAATCCATCCTCTGTTGGCCTCTCTTTTCTCATTTTCATTATATATTTCAATTCAATTATATACAAAAAAAACCGTCCTCTGTTTTTGAGAGAACGGTTATCCCTAATCCGATACCAAATACCATTCTCATTCAGTTCCAATTAATCTCCTAATGAGGCGTATTGATAATATGGATCTTAAAAAACTCATTGATATTAATATTTGCCGACAAATATACTACTTATTCTTTCAAATTGTCGCAAATAACAATAAAAAAATTAATAAATCTTTGTTAAATATTTAAAAAGTTGTAAACCATTTAATGAACATATTGCTTAAAGTATATTGTATTAATGTTCGTTACCTGAACTGTTATGATTATTTTTTGTTAACTTGTCGTTCAGGAATTTAACTTTAGTTGACAAGAATTTTTACAAAAACAAGCTGTATAAAAAATGGAAAGTCCTGATAATCTTATACTTGTTATTTTTGGTGCCTCCGGAGATCTTACAGCACGCAAACTGATTCCGGCTTTATTCTCCCTGAAGACTCAGGAAATAATGCCTGAGAAGTATGCAATACTCGGGGTAAGCCGTACAAAAATGACAAATGAAGTGTTCAGAGCAAAAATGATTGATGCCATAAAGGAACATTCGGAAGAAGAGATTAAGGATGAGTCGTATGTTTCTGATTTTGTCCGTGATGTTTATTATCATTCCATGGATAGCTACCAGGAGAGTGAATTTGAGGAGCTTCAGAATGTAATTCTTGATATCGATCAGCGTTACAGGATAGGAGGCAACTATATTTTCTATATGGCCACACCTCCAAGCTTATACGAGACTATTGCCCTTAACCTGTCGGCTGCGGGTCTTACAGGCAGGGATTTAGGTTTCAGAAGATTTATTATTGAAAAGCCTTTTGGATATGATCTTGCATCGGGTATCAAGCTTAACAGTACGCTTCACAGCCTGATAACAGAGGACCAGATTTTCAGGATTGATCATTACCTGGGTAAGGAAACCGTTCAGAACCTTCTCGTAACAAGGTTTGCAAACGGTATGTTTGAGCCCTTATGGAACAGGAATTATATTGACCGGATAGAAATTACATCATCTGAAAGTATCGGGGTTGAAGGGAGGGGTGGTTATTACGACTCTGCCGGAGCATTGCGCGACATGGTGCAGAACCATCTGCTTCAGATGGTGGGACTGACAGCAATGGAACCTCCGTCTTCTCTTGATCCGGATGCGATAAGAAACGAAGTGCTGAAAGTTTTTCAGTCGCTTCAGCCTATTAAGGAAGAAGAAGTACCCAGGTATGTTATCAGGGGACAATACACAGGTTCTCTTGTCAGGGGTGAATGTATAACAGGCTACCGCTACGAGAAAGGTGTGGAGGAGGATTCACGAACAGAAACCTACGTGGCAATCAAGTTTTATGTCAATAACTGGAGGTGGGGAGGTGTACCTTTTTATATGAGAACGGGTAAGAGACTGCCGACAAGAGTCACAGAGATAGTGATTCACTTTAAGTCAACCCCGCATCATCTTTTTAAAAGGGCATCAGGAAGAATGTCTGGTAATCAGTTGATTATTCGGATTCAGCCTGATGAAGGTATGTTACTTAAATTTGACATGAAGGAGCCTGGAGCCGGATTCAATGTTAAGAATGTCGATATGGATTTCCATTATAAAGACCTTGCTAATATAAGAGTCCCGTCGGCATATGAACGTTTGTTGCACGATGTGATGCTTGGGGATTCAACGCTGTTCTCACGAGATGATGAAGTTGAAACAGCCTGGAGATTTCTTGAACCTATACAGAAAGCATGGGCAAACAATCCGGCAATCAAGGTTTTTGGGTACCCCGCAGGAACCTGGGGGCCTGAGCATGCCAATGATCTTATTGAAGGTGACGGTATAACATGGCGCTATCCATGTAAGAATCTTGCTGATGAAGAGCTTTATTGCGAATTATAGTACAGGGGAATACGATTTATATGTGATTAGTTTTATCTGCAGGGCAAGATAACATGGATACTTCCGTTGTAAATACTATCAAGATCTTTAACTAATATAAATATAATAAATTGGACAGACAGGTTAAAATATTTAAGACACCCTCCGACCTTGCCAGGGAATTTGCAGCATACCTGGCAGAAAGCATAGTCAACTCCTCAAAAAGGAAAAAACCTTTTACAATTGCTGTCTCGGGAGGATCTACCCCGGAATTACTTTTTTCATTGCTGGGCGATCAGTATGCAGAGGCTATCCCATGGGATTTTGTGCAGTTGTTCTGGGGAGATGAACGATGTGTTCCTCCTGAAGACGATGAAAGCAATTATGGAATGGTCAGGAGAAAATTGCTCGACAGACTGAGGATACCTTATTCTAATGTTCACAGGATAAAAGGTGAAAATGATCCCGGAGCTGAAGCCGAAAGATATGCCGGGGAGATATTGTCCAACACAACCCGCCGTGATAATCTCCCTGTATTTGATCTTGTGATGCTAGGTGTGGGGGATGACGGCCATACGGCCTCTCTTTTTCCGGATAATCCGGGTTTACTGTATTCCGACAGTATATGCCAGGCTGTTTCGCATCCCGTAACCGGACAGGAGAGAATAACTCTTACAGGCAGGGTCATAAATAATGCTGATAATGTTGTTTTCATTGTTACAGGAAAAAATAAGGCGGAGGTTATCAGGAAGATACTTGAAAAAGATCCTGCAGCCATAAACCTTCCGGCAAGCAATATCAATCCTGTTTACGGTACTTTGAAGTGGTTTATCGATTCCGATGCCGGCAGCCTGCTACATAAAAATTTTAAGCAGGAATAATATTTCGCTTCCCGGTATTTAAGTTTTTAATATATTTGGTATAGTAATTAACTTAATGTATTTCAGCCATGTCACACGAAAAATCGAAAGAACAGGCAAAGCATAAAAAGGAAGCGGTAAAGAGCCTGAAAGAAAAAAGAGCTGCTAAGAAAGCCAAACGAGAAGAAAAGAGCAAAATGTAAAAAGGGATGAGGCAGACCTCATCCCTAAGAATAATAAATTTTTGTATTATTGAGAATTAAGCCAGTTTTACATTTACTGCGTTAATTCCTTTTTTTCCTTCCTGAAGTTCAAATGTTACTACATCATTCTCTTTGATCTGGTCAACCAGACCGGTTGCGTGTACAAAATATTCATTATCCGAATCTGCATCTTTAATGAAACCATAACCTTTTGTTACATTAAAGAATTTCACTGTGCCTTTGTTCATTTGTATTTGTTTTTAAATTATGGGCGAAATGTAAAGATTTATTTTGAATTATTTATTTTTTTAATTTACAATGTGATAAAGATTATGTTTGTTTTGTTGTTTTTTCTACTCAATTTCCCGAAATACACCATTAACTGCTATGGCTTTTAAAATATTTTTACATTTACCGTTCTTTTCTTATTTAACTCTTTATCATGAAAAAAATTACAACGGCCCTGACATTTTTTCTTCTTTTTGCAGTATGTGCAAAGGCACAAACTAAATTTCTAACTGTTGCAGAAAAATCAGATTTTAAGTCTACTTCAAAATATGCCGATGTAATAAATTTTATCGATCACCTGAAAAGCATGTCGCCATATATCAGGGTGGAAAAGATAGCGGCTTCGGCAGAGGGAAGAGAGGTGCCGTTACTTGTAATTGGCAAGCCACTGCCAAAATCACCTGCCGATATAGAAAAAGACAAACGAATAGTAGTTTATATCCAGGCAAATATTCACGCAGGTGAAGTAGAGGGAAAAGAAGCTTCACTGATGTTTGCAAGGGATCTGCTTGCCGAAAAGAATCCGGAATTTTTAAAAAATGTTGTTATCCTTATTTGCCCTATTTTCAATCCCGATGGAAATGAAAAGATAAGCACACTGAACAGGACAAATCAGAATGGCCCTGTAAACGGGGTGGGAGTGAGATATAACGGCCAGTGCCTCGACCTTAACCGTGATGGTATGAAGGCAGAGTCGCCTGAAGTACAGGGACTGCTTAAGAATGTTTTCAACAGATGGGATCCTTCTGTGTTTATGGATTGTCATACCACCGATGGCTCATATCATGTTGAACCTGTTACTTTTACCTGGATGGTAAACCCTGCTGGAGACACTTCCCTTATTAACTATATGAAAACATCAATGGTACCGGAAATATCGCACACACTTTCAACAAAATATAATGTTGAAAATTGTTATTACGGTGAGTTTTTCGACCTGATAAATCCGGAAAAAGGATGGCTGTTCGATGCCGCAGAGCCAAGGTATATAGTTAACATGTTCGGGTTGAGGAACAGGCTGGGCATTCTCAATGAGAATTATGTTTATGCCGATTATAAATCACGGGTCCTTGGATGCTATTCCCTTATCCGCTCCCTCCTGGATTATACCGATACTCATGGTACTGAAATTAAAAGCATGCTTGATGCAGCTGACAGGAGGACTGTTGCACGCGGAGAAAACCCCGGCGCTGCAGATTCCTTCCCTGTGGAATATAAAGTAAGACCACTTCCGGAAAAGGTGAAGATAAGAACCTATGAGGCTGATATGGTTACCCTTCCAAACGGGAGAAAGACATACCGAAGAAGCGACAGGCAAAAAGATGTTACTGTACCCTATTTTATTGATTACTATCCGGTTAAAAATGTGAGATTACCTTATGCCTATATCCTCACAACAAGAGATCCTGATATTCTGGGTGTTCTGAAGACACACGGGCTAAGGATTGAAATGCTGGCCGGTGAGACCAGCCTGGAGGTTGAACATTTTGATATAAGTGATATTAAAAGCACTGAAAGGGCAAACCAGGGTCATCATATCAATACCTTCTCGGGATCATATGTCAGGGATACTGTTGATTTTCCTGCGGGTACCCTTGTTATAAGGACAGCTCAGCCGCTTGCTGATGTGGCCGCATACCTGCTTGAACCGCAAACAGATGATGGAATGGCAGCCTGGAATTTCTTTGACAGGTGCCTTATACCCCAGTGGGGAAGGGGATACAATCCATACCCGGTATACAGGCTTATGAGTAGGACAGATCTTAATATAATGAACTTCAGATAGATCAGGTATAATTAGAAGATTGTTTTATATCTTAACAATAATATTTTTCATGTTATTTTAATAACATTGTAAAAAATACTTTTTTTTTACACATTTGCGCGCTGGTTTAATTAAGTTAAGTTACCGATCATGAGAAAATGGAGAATAGAAGATTCAGCTGAATTATACAATGTCAATGGCTGGGGTGTTAATTATTTTGCTATTAATGAGAAAGGGAATGTGATAGTCACTCCTCAGAAAGACTGTGCCTCAGTTGATCTAAAGGAACTTCTGGATGAACTGATATTAACAGATGTTTCGACTCCTGTTCTTGTCCGGTTTCCTGATATACTGGACGACAGGATCATTACTATTTCCAATTGTTTCAGATCGGCAGCTGAGGAGTATGGCTATAAAGCTCAGAATTTTCTGATCTACCCTATAAAGGTGAACCAGATGCGACCTGTTGTTGAAGAGATTGTATCTCATGGCAAGAAATTCAACATAGGGCTTGAAGCCGGATCAAAGCCTGAACTCCACGCTGTAATTGCAATTAATACTGATCCTGAATCGCTTATTATTTGTAATGGTTACAAGGACGAGGATTATATTGAGCTTGCCCTGCTGGCACAGAAGATGGGAAAGAGGATATTCCTTGTTGTGGAAAAGCTTAATGAACTCAAACTGATAACGACAATTGCAAAGAGACTTAAAATCAAGCCTAACCTGGGTATCAGGATAAAGCTTGCAAGTGTTGGCAGCGGTAAATGGGAAGATTCAGGAGGTGATATAAGTAAGTTCGGGCTTACCTCAAGCGAATTACTTGAGGCATTGGATTATATTGACAGGAATAAAATGCGTGACTGCGTTAAACTGATACATTTCCATATAGGAAGCCAGGTAACCAAAATACGCAGAATAAAGATTGCACTCAGAGAGGCTTCACAATTTTATGTTGAATTGCGCAAACTGGGTTATAATGTTGAGTTTGTTGACATCGGTGGCGGACTGGGTGTTGATTATGACGGTACAGGTTCCTCAAACAGCGAAAGCAGTGTTAATTACACTATTCAGGAATATGTGAACGATTCAGTGAGTACCTTTGTAGATGCAAGCAACAAGAACAATATACCTCATCCGAATGTGATTACCGAATCAGGGAGATCACTTACCGCACATCATTCAGTACTGATCTTTGAAGTTCTTGAGACTACAACATTGCCTTCATGGGACACTGAAGAAACAATTAATGAAAATGACCATGAACTTGTTAAGGACATGTTCCTTCTTTGGGATAATTTTGCACAACCAAGGATGCTGGAGACATGGCACGATGCACAGCAGATACGGGAGGAAGCTCTCGACCGCTTTAGCCTGGGTCTTATCGACCTGAAAACAAGAGCACAGATTGAACGTTTGTTCTGGTCGGTAGCGAGAAAGGTATACCGGATTGCCAGCAGTACAAAACATGTGCCGGATGAGTTAATGCAGATTTCAAGACTCCTGTCTGATAAATACTTTTGCAATTTTTCGCTTTTCCAATCATTGCCCGATGCATGGGCCATCGATCAGATATTCCCTATCATGCCTATCCACAGGCTTAATGAAGAACCCTCAAGAACTGCAACCATTCAGGATATGACCTGCGATTCTGACGGTAAAATAGATAACTTTATCTCAACGACAAATTCATCTTACCATATACCTGTTCATGAATTGGAGGGAAAAAACCCGTATTACCTCGGTGTTTTTCTCGTGGGAGCTTACCAGGAGATTCTCGGAGATCTTCATAACCTGTTCGGCGATACAAATGCCGTACATGTTTCTGTTGACAGCGATGGCTATAAAATTGACCAGGTGATTGATGGTGAATCTGTTGCTGAAGTTCTGGATTATGTACAGTATAATGCGAAAAAAATGGTACGTACCGTCGAGACCTGGGTTACTTCTTCAGTAAAAGCCGGTATCATAAGCCTGGAAGAAGGAAAAGAGTTCCTCTCCAATTACCGTTCCGGATTATATGGTTACACTTACCTCGAATAAGTATTCCTGAAAAACATCATATTAGTTTCTTTACCACTGGTTTTAAAAATATTTTTATAACTTAGGTTCTGATTTCCTGATCATCGGTAATTAAATACTAACCTAATAATTATTTGTACTATGAGCAACGGAACCTTTGACTTCAACGTGTTTATCAAGGAATCTAAAGAGGTCCTGGTAAATCCAAAATCCTATTTCTCCACAATGCCGACATCAGGCGGAATGGCAGAACCTCTGATTAAAGCTGTAATTTATGGTGCCATAGCAGGCGTCCTTCGAATTATCTGGGGTTTGCTCAGGATTGGCGGCCTTGGAGGTATTTTTGGTGGCGCAATAGGAATAATGGGATTTATCTGGTCTGTTATTGCTGCCGTAATCGGCCTGTTTATCGGTGCTGTTATTCTTCTTGTAATTTCTTCAATTTGCAAGGGAAGTACCGATTTTGAAGCTAACACAAGGGTAGTGGCAGCTACTATGGTGATAATGCCAATAAGCGCCCTGCTGGGATTTACCGACGGTATTAATGTTTATTTAGGAGGTATTGTCAGTCTCGCTGTCAATGTCTTCTCTTTATGGCTTCTTTATAACGGGCTGGTTGAGGCCTTGAAGTCAAAGCCTGATACTACCAGGATAGTTATGTATGTTCTTGTTGCATTCTTTGTTGTTATGATGCTTGTGGGTTTCAGCACAAGGAGAAGAGCCGCAAAGTTTATGCAGGAATTTAATAATTCAGACTTCACGGAACAGATAAAGGATATTCAGACCGATTAATTCTGACTGTTCCTGCAGGTTTGCCTGAAGAGGCTGTATTAAAAGTAAGGTCCATATTTTTTGTTTCAAAGCTTTTTATACAGCCTCCTCATTTTTTAAAAAATCCAATCTGCATTTATTAAACATAAATATATGCACGGATGTTATCAGAAAGATAGCATCTTGACCCCGTATTGCATAAAACAGAAGGATCAGATGAATACCCGGGTCAATAATTGCTTATCTTGCGAGGTTGAATTGCACTAAAATTTTACAGACTTATTTATCATTTGTTTTGATGGCATTATATATTGCCGGAAGTATCTTTATATTATACTTTAATGAAACATTGTAATTGAGTGGAAGAACGGGATATTATATAAATAGTAACATTAAATGAAAAAATTTTCGTACTCCTGGAACATATATGCTGTATTGGCTTACAGGATATTATTGATTATGTTTTTATTAACCCTGTGCAGGATAGGTTTTTTTGTTTTTAACTTCAATATGTTCCCCGGCGTTACACCAGGCCAGTTCATTAATATACTTAAAGGAGGCCTTGTATTTGATATATCAGCTGTTGTTTATGTTAATATGTTATTTATCCTGCTTGAGATTATTCCTGTTAACTGGCGGTATAGCGATGTATATGAAAAGGTTGTAAAGTATTTGTTTTTTATTACAAATGGTATTGCCATTGCCATGAACGGAATGGATTTTGTCTATTACAAATTTGTCGATAAAAGAGCAACTGCCGATGTATTCGGAACATTTCAGAATGAGCATCATATGGGTAAGATGTTTTTCAGGTTCCTTTTAGATTACTGGCCTGCTACTTTATTTACAATTTTCCTGTGGATCCTGATGGTATGGCTCTATAACAGGGTGAAGCCCAAAAGACCTGAAAACACAAGAAGCCTTGTCTACTGGGCAGTTAATATTTTAATGATACCACTTGTCGCTACACTTGTTGTTGGTGCAGCCAGGGGCGGATACAAGCACTCAACAAGGCCTATTACAATAAGTAATGCCACCCGTTACGTTGAAACACCGCGTGATGTTGCAATAGTGCTGAATACTCCCTTCTCAATTATTCGTACATTTGACAAGAAACCCCTTCAGAACTACCATTTTTTTGATGATAAGCAACTTAAAGAGATTTATAATCCTCATTATAAAGCTGATACAACAGGTGCGTTTCGTCCTTATAACGTGGTCGTTATTATTCTTGAGAGTTTTGCCAGAGAATATATAGGGGCTCTTAATCCTACCCTGGAAGATGGAAATTACAAGGGGTATACACCTTTCCTCGATTCCCTTATAAATGTCAGTATGACATTTGATGTATCTCTTGCAAACGGAAAGAAATCAATTGATGCAATACCATCAATACTTGCATCAATTCCATCCCTAGAGACACCATATATAATTTCCCATTATGCAAATAATACTATTAACGGACTTCCATCTCTCTTAAAGAAAAAAGGATATTATTCAGCCTTCTTTCATGGTGCTCCAAATGGTTCCATGGGCTTTGATTCCTTTACAAAAATGGCCGGGTTTGACGATTATTTCGGCTTGAACGAATATCCTGACAAATCGGATTTTGATGGAATGTGGGGTGTATGGGATGAGCCCTTCTTCAAGTTTTTCGCTGATAAGCTCAATACTTTTAAGCAACCCTTTCTGGCATCCATATTCTCGGTTTCTTCCCATCATCCTTTCAAAGTGCCGGAGAAATACAAGGGGGTTTTCAAGACGGGGCCGGCCCCTATACTTGAAGTGATTGGTTATTCTGATTATTCCCTGAAGGAGATGTTCAAAAAAATGTCAGCCAGTCCGTGGTTTAAGAATACATTATTTGTAATAACAGCCGACCATACTAACGAATCGGTTCATAAAGAATTTCAAAATAATTTTGGAGAATATTGTGTTCCCATAATTTTTTATAAACCGGGCAGCAACCTTGTCGGTATGAAACACAGAATTGCGCAACAAATAGACATTATGCCCACTATACTGCATTATCTTCACTACGACAGCGATTATATAGCTTTTGGAAATAATCTGCTTGATGACTCATATGAATCATTTGCGTTCAATACGAACGGTACCACTTATAATTTCTATATGAAGGACCATATAATGGAGATGGTGGATACAAAACCTGTTGGTTTATATGACTATAAGACAGATCATTTCCTGGAGAAGAATCTTCTGGGTACAATGCCCTCGCTTGAAAAACAAATGTCGGACAAGCTGAAGGCCATTATTCAAACATATAATTACAGGCTTATAAATAATGACATGACAGTGAAAGAAGGTAAATAGGATGAACCAGCCGGCACATAACCTTGCGATCAAGAAAAAATTAAAGTATATTTCAGGGTGTTTTTATATTATTAATTCTAAGCTATGAAATCCATACTTCAGTTCATTAAACTATCCGGTGCAGGTATTCTTGCAGCCAGTGCGCCTACCCTCCATGCATCACCGTCAATTTTATTCGGCAGTGATAAGGTTGTAAATCCCTTTCATGTGGGCATGGCCGGCTATACATTTCTTAAGTTCACCATCCCTCAGACTATTGCCATGATGAAGAGAATAGGGGTGACATACCTTTCTGTTAAGGATTTTCATATGCCTTATGACAGTACCCCCGACAAGATCTTATCGGTAATAAAAGAATTCAGCGATGCAGGAATTAAGGTTTATACTGTGGGCGTTGTTTATATGAAATCGGTGGCCGAGGTAGACAGGGCTTTTGAATATGCCAAAACAGCTGGTGTGAAGATGATAGTGGGTGCACCCAATTATGAGCTTTTACCATATGTGGATAAAAAGGTGAAGGAATATGATTTTCGCGTTGCCATACATAATCATGGCCCCGACAATCCTTTATATCCGAATGCTACAGATATCTGGAACCATATCGCTGACCTTGATCCCCGTATAGGTATTTGCCTGGATATAGGACATACCACACGTGACGGCCATGATCCATCTGAAGATCTTATCCGCTATCAGTCTCGGATATATGACCTGCATGTTAAAGATGTGGATAAAGCAGCCAAAGAGGGGAAAACTGTTGAAATGGGTCGTGGTATAATTGATATTCCTGAAGTTGTCCGTACTCTCCGCAAAATAAATTATTCAGGATGTTGCAGTCTTGAATTCGAGAAGGATATGGACGATCCGCTTCCGGGAATTGCCGAATCAATAGGTTATTTCAGGGGTGTCATGGCATGTTAATAACAGGTGTCAGGTGTCAGGTGTCAGGCGTCAGGCGTCAGGTGTCAGGTGTCAGGCGTCAGGTCTCAGGAGTCAGGTGTCAGGCATCAGGCATCAGGTTGGTGTGCATAAATTCCCTGGCAGGGTACCGAAAGCACCGGGGTAAGTTGGGGCAGTAGAGGGTACCCTGCATGCAAGGTACCTGTCGATCAATGTTTCTTCAGAAGGGCAAGCAGTTCACTGTCGAGTTTATGCCCGTACCAGTCTGTGTATTTCATATCAGTCCTGCCTGAGTCGAGTATTCCAAAATCGCCCCTGAAATTCCACAGGGCAAAGCCTATACCATGTTCTGAGAGTATATCCGTTACATCTCCAAACCAGGAAAGAAAGACTTTGTGAGGTGTCTTTTTCCAGCATCCGCTTTCGCCGCAATGCACGCCTATTCCTTTTCCGACAAGCTCAGCCCATGGTTTGTAGTATTCTTCAAGGTTTTCTCTGCCGTAGTATTTGCCGTCGATAGTCCCTGGCCATACAGGCATAGGTGCTTTGGAAGGATCTTTCCATACCCATGGAGCCTGGTAATGAGATACAAGCCCGGGAAAATATCCACGACAGCTTTGGGCAATACCCAGGTCGATAAGTTCAGGAATTACATCATTGCCACCACCATTTCCATCGGCTATTATAAGTCTGTCAGGACTAACTGCCCTGATAGCCTTTACAGCGCCTTCTGCCACTTCGCGGTAGATATCTCCTGGTACCGGTCCCTTGCTGGCAAACTGGTTGTTCATATCATCTATATAAGCCGGTTCATTGAGCAGGTCGAAACTGAGCTTATCTGAAGATATCCCTTTATATCTTTCGGCCCACATTCCCCAGTGAGTGTTAAAAGCAATCCTGGCATCCTTGTCTTTCCAAAGGTTGAAAGGCTCATGAAATCCTGCATTAATGCAATAACCTGGTGCCCTGTGCAGGTTCAGGCTTACATGGAGGCCGTGTTTTTGAGCAGAATAGACAAGATCATCAATTTTATCAAGTACCTCCTGATTAAAGTTACAGACTTCGTCCTTTCTTATATCTTCCGATCTGTCGAATGAAAGGTAGCGGGGGTAAGCCATGGGGATCCTCACAAAATCAAAACCCCAGTCTGTCATCCATTTAAAATCATCTTCTGTTGTCCAGACATTATTGTCTTTTGATGGAGCAACGGGAGAGAAATAATCAAGAAGGTTGAACCCTTTCCACCGGGGCAAAGGATTCTTAGACAGGCCGGAACCAGCTATTGAGGCTAATGCCGCTTTCCCTGAAAGGCCCAAAGCAGCGGCAGCAAATGTGGAATTTCTGATAAACAGACGACGATTAATCTTATTCTTTACCATTGTATATGATTTATAGGAAGAATAAATGTAAGAATTATTTATTTATCTTGTCTCTTACAGAAATGTTATTGGAAAATCAATGGTGAAAGCTTGTTGTATTTTTTACTTTAAAGACTCTGTAAAAATCCAGGTAATGGTATAAATAAAAAAAGCAGAGGGCAGTAATTCAAGGCTTTGCCTATGTGCCCCCTGCTTTTTTTGATTTAAATCTCTGTGGTAACAAATTCTCGTGCGATTACCACATTTTAAGTAATTAATATCTTAAAGTTTGAAGGAGACGCCAAGAGTGAGGTATGATATCCCATAACCTATCTCGCCCATAACAGCAAAATTGTTGCTGAAATAGTATCTTGCGCCGGCGAACCAGGCCAGTGTGAGACCACCAGAAGAGGCATGGGCCCCGAAATAAGTATCATAATATTTATAGCTGTAAACATTATAACCAAGCAATAAACCGGTATAGGTATCCAGCTTGTCTACAAGGGGATAGTGGAAACTGCCTCTTGCACCGATAATGACGTTACTTGTTTTGTAATAATCTGTCCATTTTGCAGATGAAAAGCCAAGGTATCCGCCAACCCCTATTGATCCCTTGTCGATTACGCCGTCTTTAACTCCAACCTCAAAAGATGCCGACAGTGCAGGTGTTTGTGAGGTGTAGTAACTGCTGTAATAAGTTGAACCGAATCCAACACCGAGATTTAATACTTTACTCCCCTGTACGAAGGTTGATTCCTGTGCCATCAACTGTGATAATGAGAATAAACTGATAAGAGATAACAGCAAAAGTTTTTTCATGATTAATGATTTTTAGTGATTAATTATTGTATTTAGCTTTTTACCTGTATTGCGGTTATTGTCATTTCCCTGTATATACTTTTCTTGTTGCAAAAAAGCATAAAATTTGTTTCCCTGGTTTTGTTATAAAATAATTTATCAAAATCGGTTTTTACCTGAAAAGTATTTTAATTTTCTGTTTAACAAGCAAGTCGGTCAGTTTGACAATTTTTTATTTCCCCGTTTTGCTTATTGCATATAACAACTGCAATATACATATAGTTCAAAAAACATTTGATATATTTTTAACCTTTAATAGTGGGATACTGATATATATTATATGCAATATTTTTGGTTTGTTCAGCCTGCATTTTTTTCTGTTTTGTATTTACAAAAAGACAGATCTTTATCATAATTGTTTGAAAGTATTGTTTATATGATATATATTATTCGTGCCCGATTTTAAACGAAGATGAGTATCTTGCCACCGTTTTAAAAAATCAGGCATTTCTTAATCAAAATGCCCTGTAAAATTAGTATAAATGCAAAAACCGAATAATGGCATGATGAAAAAATTTTTATTTCCTCTGGTTGTACTTTTAGTAAGTTGTACCGGTACACCGCCACCACCCAAAAAAGCTGTAAGTAAAGACAATCATACAAAAACAAGAACAACAGTTGCCAGGGCTGCTGCAAATCCATGGTCTGTAAGTTCATACGCAGCTAAACCTGGCGATTCGGAGGGAAGGAAATATGTAAGTTATGAGGCGGATGGTAGTTTTTCTGATCCGGCAAGGACGAACGAGTATCTGCATGCTGTAATATTTGTTGATAAAATAAATGCAGGCATATTTTTACATGAACTGAAAAAGTCGGGGCCTGTGGAAAAATTTGCAGGACCGGTGCATATTACCCTGAAAAACTCCGATGGTAATGAATTGCAGATGACTTCAACACGGGGATGGAATAAATCGGGCGGCATTCTTATTGAGAGAAATAACAGCGATTACAGTCAGTTCAGGATATTTTTATTGCAGAGCAGCGGGCCTGTTAATGTTGAAATTCACGACAATGATTCGACTGTATATAATTTTGATATTAATGCAAGCGGGTTCAGCAAGGCTTTCAGCCAGATCTGATATCAAATCAGTAACATTTCCTTAATGCTTTCAATACCGACACCATTTAAGAGCGTGTTCAGGAAGCTGGATTTATTTTTGATCTGCATGATGGGCAAAGCAGGTGACTTTTCTGATCAATATCTTCGACATAAGTACTTGATCTCATCACACATGTAGGTGTATGACAATGAACAAGACCAAAAGTGTGTCCCAGTTCATGGATTATTACTTTCCTGAATCTGTCATATAGCATTGCATCATCCTTCTTCATGCCGTACTGCTCGTTACGCAACCTGTAAAGGGAAGCAACACCGCTGTTACCGTTCAGTATTGCCTGGCCAAAAATAAATGTGAGAACAGGTATGTAAAGATCGACTCTTACCAGTCCTATTTTTCTTATATACTGGGGTGATGAAACCTTATCTATTACCTTAAGTATCCTGTTGGCATCGTACTGCCTTCGGAACGGATCATAAAAATCATTTATTTCAAAACGGCCTTCCTCTACATAAACAGGGTAGGTATAAGTATCGTATACCGAATCAGATACCTTTTCAAGAAGGTCCTTCTCAAATGTACCATTAGTGATCAATAATATACCCTGCTTATTCAATGTCTGTTGATTTTAAAAAATTCCGGTAACAGGTTCCTTTCATCAGAATATTAACAGTGTTGTTAATGTTACAAGGGAAAAGAGCTGTTTATTTGGATGGCTTAAGATTGTATTTTCTTATCTTATTGTATAAGGTTACCCTGTCGACCTTCAGTGTTTTTGCCGATCTTGATATATTCCAGTCATATTTATTGAGGATCAGTGTGATATGTTTCTTTTCGAGATCTTCGAGACTCTCAACGGAATGGCATGGATCATTTTTCTCAAAAGGCAGGTCCTTCAGACGTATTTCTTTTCCGTTACCCACAACTATTGCCCTTTCTATCATGTTCTCCAGTTCACGTACATTTCCCTGGAATTCATAAGTCTCAAGTTTTTTAAGTGCAACATTGCTGATCATCATAACATTTCTGCTCATAGACGTACAATACTTATTGATAAAGTGATCGACAAGCAGAGGAATATCCTCAGCCCTGTCTCTCAGAGGTGGTATTTTAATATTGACGACATTGAGTCTGTAATAGAGATCTTCGCGGAATGAGCCTTCTTCAACCATCTTCTTAAGATCTTTATTTGTAGCACATATTACCCTGAAGTCGGATGTAATTTCTTTATTGCCGCCGACTCTTATAAATGTTTTAGTCTCCAGTACCCTGAGCAATTCAATCTGCATCTTAGGAGAGATCGTAGCTATCTCGTCCAGAAAAATTGTCCCTCCGTCAGCCATTTCAAATCTGCCCTTCCTGTTGAACATGGCACCGGTGAATGCACCTTTTTCGTGACCAAAGAGTTCACTCTCAAGGAGGCTCTCAGTCAAAGCCCCGCAGTGGACGCTGACCAGCGGGGAGAATTTTCTTTTCGAATTGGAGTGTATTGCCCTTGCAATCAATTCCTTCCCTGTTCCGCTTTCGCCGGTGATTATAACAGGGGAATTTGATTGGGCAACTCTTTCCACTTCCCTGAGGACATTGATCATAGCTTCGCTTTTTCCTATGATATCCTCAACATTTTCAAGCGACACAATTTTATCTCTCAATACCTGGTTTTCATCCTTGAGTGAAATCTGGCTTGTTGCATTCCTGATAAGGTGAGACAGGTCATCAGGATCAAAAGGCTTGGTAATTTAATCATATGCGCCGTCCTTGAGGGCCTGCACGGCAGTGGAAACGGAGGCAAATGCAGTCATTATTATTACTATGGCTTCCTTATTAAGCGATCTTATACGCCTGTGCATTTCCAGACCGTCCATTCCGGGCATTTTGATATCTGCCAGGATAATGTCAAAGTTCCTCGATTCGAGCATTGACAGTGCCTGTTTTGCATTCTCAGTACACCCTACATCATAACCATCCTCGATAAACCAGTTATACAGGGAATCTCTTACTGATTCCTCATCATCCACAATTAGAATTGAAATGTTTCTGGCCATTTTTATTCTTTTTGATTTGTTATTACCGGTAAAATAATTGATACTGTTGTTCCCTTTCCGGGATCCGAAATCACTTCAACACGTCCTCCATGGCTCTGTACTATACCATGTACTATAGCCATTCCTAAACCAATGCCGCTTGTTTTTTGCTTTGCAGAGAAGAAAGGCTCGAAAATATGTGGCAGATCCTCCTGTGATATACCGACTCCATTATCTGTGATAGATATTTTTATCTTGTCGTCAGAGGGATTGCAGGTGCTTAAAAGGATATCACCGCTTTCGAGTATTGCCTCCGATGCATTCAGCAGAATGGCAATACATGCCTGTTTAATCTGGTTCTCATTACAATTGACCATGTCTTTTGTTGCCAAAAAATCCTTCCTGAAATTGATGTTTGACATTTTCATCTGGTGTTCCATAAGAATATATGCCTCATCGAGTATCCTGTGAAGGTGGTCCACACTGTAGTCGTGGTGGTCTTTTCTTGAAAAATCAAGAAGGCTCTTAACTATGTCCCCGCAGCGTTTTGTCTCATCTTCTATCACTTTCAGATATCTTAACATTGAATTTTTTTCCTCTTCCTGTACACCTAGTTTCCTTAACTGCTTATTGACAAGTTTTGTGTATGTCAGGATTCCTGAAAGCGGATTGTTTATTTCATGGGCTACAGATGAGGACAGCCTTCCAAGCGATGCAATTCTTTCAATATGAATAAGTTCATTCTGCATCTCGTTCAATTCTTCTGACTTCTTCTGAACCTTGTATTCAAGTTGTTGCGACCAGTCTTTCAACTCTTTTGAGGCAGCCTGTATATTGTCCAGCATTTTATTAAAGGCCGTTGAAACCATTCGCATATCGCTTAGCTGGTTATCTTTTATCTCAAGCCTGGTGCTTTTATCCCCTTTCGAAACTGCTTCACTTGCCTTTATTATAGCTGTCAGGGGATTCCTTATTTTCTTCCTTGTAAAGAGTAAAAGAAATATAACCAGTGTAATAGTGGTTAAGCCCGCCAGCAGCAGCGATTTTTGAAGATTGGCATCAAGCTCTTCGAGGGGCATCCTTATTATGAGTGATCCAAGCACCTTTTCAGAAGGGCTGTGAGCATGGCAGGCACTTGTGTAGCATGACGATTCATTGAGAATCGGTGATTTTATAAGTAGTAGCCTGTAGCTGTAATCCCGGGGATTCATGGCACATTGGCTTTCAACATTAATAATCCTGAACGATTTTTCATCACTGGGAAACATGGTTTTAATGTTTGGATGGCATGATTTGCAATCAGAGCTGCTTCCACTTATTGAATCTCCCGGAAATGAAGAATATACAAGATTGTCGTTGGCGTCATACATGTTCACATCCTCTATGCCTGGCATTTTATTAATTATACCCATGGTATTTCTAAGGGATTTCTTGTCGTTATCGAGCATATGCTGGTAAAGAGCTCCTTCAACAAACATGCAGACATTATTTCCGCTCTGCTGAATGGTACTTTCCATATACTCCTTGTTGATGGTTCTGAAAATTACAAGGAATGAGAGGAACAGGAACACTGACAGAATAGCGATTACAATTACAACTTGTCCGTATATTGATGAGAATGATCTAAGGAAAGTTTTAATTTCACCCCATATCACCCTGTATTTGTGCGATCTTTCCATTTTAAAAAATAAGACCTTTAGTAGTCAATTGGTGTTAAGTTATAGTTAATAAATATAAATCCGATAATTCATAGTATAAAAGTAATAATATAAAATCTGTTACTTTCAGTCTTTCGATAATGGCAGAATGATTGAGACCGTAGTGCCTTTGCCCGGCCCGGAAGCAACATCAACCCTCCCGTTATGACTTTGAATTATTCCGTACACGATGGCCAGTCCCAGTCCTATTCCGCTGGCTTTCTGCTTGGCAGAAAAGAATGGTTCGAAGATATGGGGAAGATCATCAGGGTCAATTCCGACCCCGTTGTCAGAAATGTCGAGTTTAATATGGTCAGCGTCCGGATTTGAAGTTCTCATAATTATTTCCCCGTTTTCAAAAACGGCCTCTGAGGCATTCAGAAGGATTGCAATACATGCCTGTTTGATCTGGTTGTCGCTACAGTTAATAAGATCCTTATCAGCTGAAAAATCAGTCATAAAGGTTATGCCTGATATTTTCATCCTGTGATCCATTAATGTAAATACTTCTCTCAGTATCTTATGCATGTTACTTACCTTAAAATCCTGCTGGTCTTTTCTCGAAAAATCGAGCAATCCCTTCACTATATCGCCGCACCTCTTGGTCTCATCTTCAATTACCTTTAAATATTTCAGCATGGGTTTCTTTAACTCCTCCACCAGGTCTATCTTTTGTACCTGTTTCTGAATGAGCTTTGTATATGTGAGAATTCCTGAGAGAGGATTGTTTATTTCATGGGCTACTGAAGACGATAGTTTGCCAAGTGATGCAATGCGCTCAACATGAATGAGTTCGTTTTGAATTTCAGTAAGTTCCTCTGACTTTTTCTGGACTTTGTATTCGAGCTGCTGCGACCAGTTCTGCAGCTCAACTGTGGCCGACTGAAGACTGTCGAGCATTTCATTGAAAGCCTGTGATACCATTTTCATATCGGTAAGGTAGTTCGAATTCATCCTTAACCTGGTACTTTTGTCTCCTTTTCTTACAGCTTCACTAGCTTTAATAATTGCAGTAAGAGGAGATTTAATGTTTTTCCTTGTAAAGAGAATAAGCGAAGCTACCAGCAGGAGAGTCGTCAACGCTGCAAGAATGAAAAAATTGGCTGATGACCTGTGAACGGCTGAATCGAGTTCATCCAGTGGCATCCTGATAATAAAAGAACCAAGAACAGCTTCTTCTTTTTTATGCACATGACAGGAACTGGTATAACAAGATGTTTCATTGAGTATGGGAGTTCTGATCAGAAGAAGCCTGAAATCATAGTTTTTAGTGCTCATTTCACATTCACTGTCCAGGTTCACAATCCTGAATGATTTCTCCCTCACAGGAAACATCGATCTTATGTTTGAATGGCACTCTTTGCAGTTGGGATTGTTATGCTCAGCATTATCTGAATAGGCCGGAGCATAGACGACATTATAATTACTGTCGTACATGTTAACATCTTCTATACCGGGCAGGGTATTGATTACATTCAGGGTATTCTGCAGTGCTCCTTTGTCGTTGGTAAGCATTGAATGGTATAAAGCACCTTCAACGATTGAACTGATATTATTCCCGTTTTGCTGAATGATGGTATTAAGGTATCGTTCATTAACAGACCTGAAAATAAGTCCGAACGACACAAACAGGAAAACGGACAGTATTGTTATTGTTATAACAACCTGTCCATAAATAGACGATCTGAACCTGATATTTTTCAAGCGGGGTATTTTCACAGGATCATTAATGTTTCCGAAATCAGGTAAATTATAGTTGTAAGTTCACCAGAAAATAAATCCAAAATATAAAACATAATTTATATCATGTTTTTGCCCCTAACGCCGGGCACAATTAAATGAATATCCTGCCTGAACTTTCCAGCTCAGGCAGGCATTCAGACTAATATCGCGGTGATAAACACTTCATAAACTCCGAATTTCCAGAGTATAACTTAACAGGGGGGTACTCTGTTTACATCATAAAATTATTAATTATTTATGATATAAGGTCTTGTTTCCCAGAGTCAAGGAACTCTTTCTGAAAATCAGACCATACTTCACCCGGCAGATCTGATAATACATTATTTCTTATTTCACCACCATCCTGCAGGAGAACCATGGAAGGCTCCGCAGAGAACCTGTTCATCACACCTGTTGCAAGGAATTCCTTAAACCTGTCAAGTTCTTTTGACAACCATTTACTCGCGTCTTCTGCAAGCAGATATGATTTGGTGTCACTTTTCCAGTCTGACGGTTTAATTTTATAAATCCAGCCCTTATCTACAGGATACTCCTCCAGAATCCCGGGGTCCTCGTTTAGTATTGTGTTTGTTTTCAATATTTCTCCGGAAATGGGTGAAAGGATCTTAAGAGCTTTGCCATTTTGCTCTATCATAGTGAGTATCTCTCCTTTACGGATCTTATCTCCCGGTTTCTTAAGACCGGTAAACCTGACTTCTCCGACAATATGCTGGATGAAATCATCCAATCCTACTTTAGCTTCTCCCGAACCGGTAAGATGTGTCCAGGTATGAAAACTGTTATGAAAAAGTCCCTGAGGAATTCTTAGTGCTCCGGCTGAGAGAACTTTTAACCTTTTAACACTCTCAGCAACCTGTCCGCGCCTGACTGCAAAATTCCAGAATGCAGTAAAGAATATTAAGTAGCCAATGACGAACAAATATACTATACCCTGGGTGTCGAATATATCTACCCTGCTGAAATTTTCCATTTTTTGCTTTTTGTATTTAGTTTATATGATTTTTCTTCTGTTTTCAGTCTTTTGAATCTTGTCTCCTCGTGAACCCATGACGGAGATTCGGAATAGACAGGCATTCTTCTGGCAACCCATCTGAACATCTGGATTTGAACAAGGATTACTGCCGCACTGACAATTAGCTCATTAATATTTGGAAGATGTATGGCTCCTTCATACCATTTGTAGGCTATTGTTGAAACATCAAGCCTGTTTAGTATTATGCCCATAATAGTCATTACGGCTCCTGTACGTACAAGCCTGATATTCATTTGCCTGTAACCAGCCAGGAAAAGCATACATGGCAACAAAACAAAACCTACTGTTTCTACCAGATACCACAGTCCCCAGGAAGTGTTAAGATAGGAGATGCTTTTATCCTGGATGATAATCATCATATTCATGAAGAAATAAACAAACATGGTCACGGTACATGTCTTTGCAAGGCCGAACATAATAGGAAGATGAGTACTTTTATTAAGAAACGACATTCTTTTGCTGAAGGCCTTCTGACTGATACTCTCAAGTACTATTACAAGAGATAACCCGGCGAAAATACTCGAAATAAAAAATTGAAGCGGAATAAACTCCGAGTACCATAAGGGATGAATTTTGGGTTTTGCCAGCAGGAAGAGTGCTCCGAGTCCCGACTGGTGTATCGTAGAAAGTGTTATGCCGAAGATTACAACAGCCAGGGTTAATGATCCGAAGAAACGACGCTGACGTTTCATGCCTGCCCATTCACCTATGGTAGGGAAGAATTCTGTCAACAGTGACCCCATATAAAGTATGAATTTCCAGGCTATCAGGAAAAGTACCGCACTTATACCGAAAGAATTGCCTATAATTGGATTTATTATATGCCATGGTCTGCCAAGGTCAAGAAGAAGTGCACCGGCATAAAACATATAGGCAAGAAGTGCATATAGAATAGTTGGTCTGACAATAGGCCTGTATTTTTCCATGCCAAGAATGTAAACCATAAATGTTATAACATAGGCTCCCCCTGCGAATGCAACCCCCGTTATTACATTGAAGTATAGCCAGAGTCCCCAGGGATGAGACTGGGAAGGATGTACAACTGATCCGAGCCCCTTGGTAAAACGGATTGTAAGGATAACTAATGCTGCCAGTACAATGATGGCTGATATTATATTAAAGGGAGTAATAACCTTCCCTTTTGGCTTTAATTCATTTAATATGAATTTTAAAAGCCCGGTGCTTTGATCTCTGTTCATGATTCATCATCGTTTAAAATTCTGTTTCTCTTGTTTCTGTCTTCCGAAGCGCTATGGATGCCCATCATAAATGCAGGCCACAGCACAAGTACTGCCGGGACAGAATACAGGAATGTCTTGTTTAATTCAGGGTAAGATTCTTTTCCCAGGTCAGTTCTTAATCCCACCTCTTCAAAAGGGACGGCCGACAGGCGCAGCAAACCAGTTCCGCCAACCTCTGTTTCACCATATACATGATGGTAATAATTGTCGGGATTTGTATATATCCTTGTCTTAGCTTCTTCAAGCAGATCCCTTTTCTTTCCGAACTTCAGCGCTTCAGCAGGACAGTTCTCCACGCACGCAGGTTGCTTACCTTCCTGCATTAATCCGTAACACATAATACATTTCTGTATCTTGGGATTCGGATTATTAAACTCGAATTTAGGTATGTCAAAAGGGCAGGCAATCATGCACGATCTGCAGCCAATGCATTTGTCTTCGCGCCATACCACAGGACCTTTTTCTGTTTTATACATAGCCTTTGTAAGACAGGCTGATGCGCATGCCGGACTATCGCAGTGATTGCATGAAGTCCTCATGAAAAAATCCCCTTTTGACGTGGTATACTGGTTTATGGCTACACGTCTTGTCTCAGAGGTCTCCCGTACCACTCCTGGTTCGGGAACATCCTCCGGAGGCGGAAAGCCGTACTTTTCAGCACAGGCCATCTCGCAGCTCTGGCAGCCGACACACATGGTTGAATCGTACAGGATTCCGTAGAATTCATTGTCTTCCTTTGCTTCTGCCGATGCACCGAAGCATTGTCCCATGGTGAAGGTAGCCCCGGCAACTCCCAGAGCCTTTAAAAAATTTCGTCGGTCAATACTCATATGAATCGTTGTTTTAAATGTTTATAAATAGTTCTTTGTTGAAATTCTATTACCTGGTCTGATCAATAAAATTTATCTGGAAGTCTTCCCATACTTCGGGTCCCATATTTCCCAGGATGCCGTCCTTAATCTCCCCTCCATCCTGCATAACCCGTGAGAAATCTACAGACTCCCTGTTTAAACTGACTGAAAGGAATTCTTTGAGCCTGGAAAATTCACTTTTAATCCATTCCTTGTATCTGTTTCCAATAATAAGGAACTCAATTTCATTAAGCCATTTGGCAGGCTCTATCCTGTATATCCAGCCTTCTGTATATGGTGAAGAATTAATTATTTCACTGTTGATATTAAGGTCGTTGTTAAATTCCCTGATTGTGCCTGACACGGGTGAATATAGGTTAAGCTGCTTGCCATCGCGTATTATGGAAAGTATAGTTTTACCCTTTAAAACCCTTTCCCCCGCTTTCTTCATCTTTACCCCGGTTATGGGACCGGTTACATGCTGCAGAAAATCGTCTATTCCAATCTTTACCATGCCATCAGGCTCCATAAAAGCCCATGTGTGAGTTTTGTCATAGAACAGACCCGGGCGTATGTCGATATTTTTCTCATCGAAAATGCGTTCTGCTTCAGGGATGCTGTAAAGAGAAACATTTTCTTTTCCTGTTATACGGCTGACAATAAAGTATGCAACAAGGATAATGAGAGCTGTAATAAACAATACAAGCATTGGCTTATCAGATGCAGCATAATTACTCTCAAGATTTATAAGCCTTGTAACAGGTTCAGTCAGACTGGCCAGCTTTGAACTGCGTTCAGCAGGAATCAACGGACAGAATCCGTTTTCAGCAGTTATATCCTGCCCCCTTGTGATAATCCATGCCAGAAATGCGGATTCCTTGCTGTTTGATGGTTTCTGCGGGGAGATAGCATAGATATTTGTAACAAGCTCTTTTGGATATTTGCCAATCCATACACCCCTGATAAGTTCTTCAGGATCATTATATATATTCTCCATGTAATCGATCTTTCCATTACCGTTCCTGTCAATTGGTAAAAGCCTGATGTTGCCTGATTTTATCTGAGCCCCCAAAGATGTAAGTTCGGTTATGTTACAGATTCCTATTGAACTGGGATCGTGGTCAACAGAGGTAATCATATTTGTAATACCATCCGTTTTGACTACATAACCCGGATCGTCGGTTATTGCGGAAAGTACAGGAAAATCTTTTTGTTCAAGTCTGTTGCCGTCGACATATAACGACACCATCGTTTTTACATTATTATTAAGGATATCCCCCCATGTTTTACGGCCCTTTAAAAGCCCTTCAAGACCTTGTGGTGTAATCCCCTTGCGGCTGATCTCATCAGACAACGGATTTTTATCATTATATACAGGGATGATAATGTCCCTGCCAAGTACCATATTCCATTGCATCCCTTCATACATTTCAGGATAGTTGCCAGTTATTATCCCAAGGAAATTTCCTCCCTTGTTTTTCTCCATGCTTTTCGCCGGGGCGTTAATAACTTTGATCTCAGTACCGGGGTTGAGCCTGCAGTATTCATTAGCCCAACTGCTTGTAAGCTTGTACAAATCGGGTGAGCAATAAATATTGATTGGATTACTGCCAGAAGTAGTCCTGGCAGATTCTTCCGGTATGTTAGCTTTTATACCTGTATTAAACAGTAAAAAACTGAATAGGAAAATAATAAAGTGCTTCATAATTCCAGGTTTAATCTCGTTATACCGCATTTTTTAATAGACTTGAATTTTTAAACTGGTTGATTAAAGATGATCAGGTTTGTAATCTGCTATCCAATAACCTTGCCAAAATTCTTAATAAGCAGATATACAGCATTATACAGACCAAAGTGTGTATTATATTAACAACATGAATTGTTGAGATATTAAACACAAATTATAAATAAGTTATCTAAAAGACAGATAATCAGGGTGTAAGAAGATGTGTTTAAAAAATATACAGCTGTTGAAATATACAACAGGGCTTCCCCGGCATTATAATATATGTGTTGTAAGTGTATGATAAACAGGAGTATGTGTTTTAGAGCCGGATTCAGATATGTTATGATTCCGGAGAAATCTTATAATAATTTCAACGTACGCTATACTCAGGATGACCGTTGATTCAGGCAATACAGGTATGAGACTCCGGGTTTTTTCCCAGTCCTTATGGAAAAATCTTTAAAAGAATTTAAAAATGTATTCCTTAGATTTTTAATGGGGATGTTGTCACCGGATTTTTTTCAGTGCTTTCTTTTTGACCATCCTGTGGAATCTGGCATGTTTCTTTATGAGTTTCTTCCTGCCATGTTTTGAGTAGTATGATCTGTTCCTGCCAAGCTGGGTATTCTCAAGAAGCATCAGGCCGCTTAAATCGGATCTGCTTTTCCGAGCGGAAGCGCAACCGGAGAGCGATGATGCGATTACCAGTGTAATTATAATAGCTGCTAATAACTTCATGTTATTTAGAGGTTTATGCCGGATCGTTGATTCGTGTCACTAATCACATCTGATACTTTTACGGTATACATCTATAATGGTTACACTTTTGGGTTAAAATATGACAATACCATACAGCTTATCTTTACACCAATGTATAGGTGTCATGGTGTTTTTTTTTGAAAAATCTGTCTGTCAGTGAACTTATTTTTTATTCCTTTTAATCTGATATACTTTGTTTTAAATGAATTTTGTATAACTTTAAATGACCTAAAAATCAAAGTTTTTTAAATCACTTTACCCATAAATAACTGATGTGCAATGAATCAAAAACCTGACATTATTAAGAAAAGAACTCTGCGGTTTATTACTATGCTGACTATACTCACTCTTTTCGCAGTTTCATGTACAAAGGAAGAGGCAAGCTTCGACCAGACACTTCTGACTGGTAAGTGGCAATCGGGGACCTTATTTTATAAATATTTTTCTGACGGATCAGGAGCTACCTGGGATACAGCCGATGATGTTACTGAAGCAGAAGCACAAGCCTTTTCCTGGACGCTTGTAAACGATCTGATGACACATATCCATATTCTTGAGATGGGTGGCACAGTGCCAAAGGTTTATACGGTGACGGAACTGACGGAAACATCATTGAAGTATCATGATGATTTCGGGGTTAGCTTCTCTTTCACAAAGGTAAGTAAATAGATATCAAATGAAAATTGCCGGTTTATTTCAAGGGGACATGAGACATTTGAAATAAGTACTGTTTGCATATGAAGAAATTCCTTAAGATTTTTTTTATTTCGCTGGGATCCAACTTAGGCGTTCTGCTTGTTGCGGTAAGTATACTGGTTTGGCTTGTTTTTACTCCTGAGAGACTGACGCCGGTTGTCCGGAAACAGGCTGCTGAATACATCTCCTGTAAATCGGAACTGGGTTCTGTTGAACTGACCTTTTTCAGCACTTTCCCTGAGTTTGGGTTAAAAGTTAATGGTCTGACTTTAATTAATCCCGTTAATGGCTCTGTCTCCGATACCCTTATAAGGGTCGATGAACTGGTCGGTATTGTAGATGCAAGAGCCTTGTGGAAGAAGAATGATATTATACTTGTTGGACTGGAAATGAATGGAGGTTCGGTTAATATATATTCCGACAGCCTTGGAAATACAAACTATAATATTTTGTATCCCGATACTTTAGCAAAACCCACTGATAATCAGGAAGCAGAATTACCCTATATCGATATAAAAAATTTTAGGATAAATGATATGAACCTTCATTATGCGGATATGTCATTAAAGATTAATACTTTAATACATAACCTTGTAGTGAATTTACAAGGAGTGGTTTCGCACGACAGCATAAAGGGTAATGTCAAGTTAAGTACTTCCATGCTTTCCCTTCAGTACGCGGGCGACAGCCTGAGCACTGAAATTCACGACCTGGATGCAGTAATTAATGGTATGATAAGGAAAGACAATATCAACGGTCATGTCATGTTAAACAGTCCGTCACTGTCTCTGGAGTATGTTGGGGAGAAATATCTTCATCAGGCATCTGTGCACCTGGATATCCCGGCAGACATCAGTTTGTCACGGCAGATTATAAAACTTACTGATGCCACAGCTAAAGTAAATGATTTAAAACTATTGCTTAGCGGTACTGTTGAAAATGATACTTTAAATAAGGCAATTAATCCTGATCTGACATTTAAGGTTGAATCATGGCAGGTCAGTGATATCCTGGCACTTGTACCACCATCTTATAATACATACTTCAAAGGTATCGACGCCGGTGGTTTATTATCCTCTGAAGGAAGTATCAGGGGGAGATATGATGTATCTCACATACCACTGCTGAACGTTCATGTTGTGTATGAAAAGGGCACCCTTAAATACCCGGGTCTTTCTGTTCCCCTGCATGATATTTTTGGTGATCTGGATATAAATACTGACTTCAAAAGCGACTCATTGTCAACTGTCAGAATAAACCGGTTTACAGCAAGAACACCAGGTTCAGTTATTACCACAAGAGGCGTGGTTTCGCACCTGTTTAAGGATATTAGGTGTGATCTGACAACAGACGCAGGTTTAACTCTTGATGAATTTAACAGTATGATTCCTGATAGCATGAAGACTGTTGTCAGTGGGAAGGTGTCGGGACAGGTGCGAAGTAATTTTACAATGAGCCAGCTTGAGGAGATGCAGTTTGAGAAAATGAAACTGTCGGGAAAGCTGACCTTGTCGGATTTTAGCGTTAAATATGACAGCCTGTCTCTTGAAACCGGGAAGTCGGATATTGAATTTTCCGTGCCCAACAAGAAACCTGAATCAGTGAAGACAGGGTTTTTATATGCTTCAATTATTTCTGATGATATTAAAGCCTGTAAAACTGAATCCTATAATGCATCATTGAAGAAATCTTCACTTTTCCTTGAGACATCAGATATCAGGGATACTAACAGAATACCCGAGGTACTTTGCAGTTTCAGCATGGATTCTTTGTCGGCAGGTATGAATGATATGGCCCTCGCCATTCAATCGCCGCAGGGAAAAATGTCGCTGGCGCCCGGAGCAGATAATGACGGACAACCACGTATAAGCCTGGTCTATAATAGTGGTGAGATCAGATCATCAATGGGAGATAATACTGCTACAGTCAAAAAAATCAGTACTGATCTTGATATTATAAACGATGATTCTCAGAAAGACATCTTCCTTCAATGGCTTGTAAAAGGGTATGTCGATATAGATCACGGTTTTATTACTTTGTCGGGTGTTACCAATCCCTTTGATATTCCATCAATAAAAATGGATTTTGACCCCGAGACTTTCAGAATAAAAGAAAGCCGGATGCTGGTTGGTAATTCGGATTTTCATCTTTCCGGCGATCTGAATAATGTATTATCCTATTTCAGGGGAGATTCAGTTCTGAGAGGCAAATTCAAATTTGTTTCTGACAAGACAGACCTGTCGCAGTTAATGGCTTTGACAAGCGGAATTGGAAGCAACGATTCGACTTTGCCGGACAGGGGAGCCACGGCCGCATCCGACACCTCAGGCTCAGGGCCTTACCTTGTACCAAGAAATATGGACGTGGTTCTTAATGCCAATGTCAGCCTCGCAACTTTCGGAGTTGATACAGCCACTAATATCAGGGGAGAGGTGAGGGTGCACGATGGTATTCTCCTTCTCGACGGACTGACATTCAATACTCCTGCTGCTAAAATGCAGCTTACAGCATTGTACAGGACACCCCGTACAAACCATCTTTTCCTGGGTATTGATTATCATATGATGGATATTGAAATAGGTGAACTGCTGACAATGATACCTGATATTGATACTATTATGCCTATGCTGAGGTCTTTCGGGGGAAAAGGAGAATTTCATTTCTGTGCGGAAACATATCTCGATTCCTTATATAATTTAAAAAAATCTACTTTAAGGGGATCGGCCTCCATTACCGGGACTAATCTTGTACTGATGGACGGGGAGACTTTTAGTGAAATAGCAAAAAAACTCAGGTTCAATAAAAAGACTGAGAATAAGGTTGATTCCCTGTCGGCAGAATTCACGATATTCCGCAATGAGATAGATGTTTATCCTTTCCTTATTGTGATGGATAAATATAAAGCTGTCGTTTCAGGACGGCATAACCTTGATATGACATTTGATTACCATATTTCTGTTGTCGATTGCCCTCTGCCGATAAAACTTGGAATTAATATACGGGGAGATGTGGATAACCTGTCATATAGTCTGGCCAAATGCAAGTATGCTGAATACTTCAGGCCTACATCCAGACATGCAGTTGAGACAAAGAAGCTGGAGCTCAGAAAGTTGATACGTGATGCGTTAGCCGGGAAAGTGCAGGATTAATTTTTATCCTGCTGGGAAAGGGAAAAGACATGACCAATCAGGGGAAATTACTGGTATTTATTATTTTGTTTCAGGCTTTTCCTGCCCGGCCGGTTTTATTTGCACAGGGAATCGAAAAGGATACTGTAAGGGATTCTGTTATTTGTAGTGACGATAACAGGCAAAGCTATGCGCTTTATTGTCCGGCAGGTTACGATGAAAGCCGGCACTGGCCCCTGGTACTTATCTTTGATCCCGGTGCAAACGGGACAGCAGGTGTTGATGCCTTTGTTGAGGCAGGAAGGAGGTACGGATTTATTCTTGCATGTTCAAACAATTCAAGGAATGGTCCGATGCAAAATAATCTCACTGCTGCTGCAGCAGTGCTGCGGGATGTTCAGGAGCGATTCAATGTGGATGAAAGGAGGATATATGTTGCAGGCTTTTCAGGAGGGTCGCGTTTTGCAATGACACTGGCAGTGATGAATGGAAAAATATCAGGTGTTATAGGATGCGGGGCCGGATTGCCTAATGACAGGAATTTTATTCCACGGGAGAATGCAGAATTCTTGTATTTCGGTATTGTAGGTTCGCGTGACATGAATTATCAGGAGATGCTGGCACTGCCTGACTTCTTTAATGACAGAACACATGTTATATCCTATATAAGAACTTTCCATGGTGGCCATCAGTGGCCGTCCTCCAACCTTGTAACCGGGGCTGTGGAATGGCTTATATTAAAAAGTATGGACAGGAAAGTTATTCCCGATGATCCCCTGTTCCGGTCGTACCTTGAGAATAAAACACAGAGACTTATCGATGATCCTATTTCATCAGGGAACCTCGTAGGGGCAGTAAGGTATATGAGTTTTGCCGTACGCGACTTTCGTGGTTCTCCTTTCGGCACACATGTGGGGGTATTGCTGGGTGAGTATAAAAACTCATCAGGGTATAAAAAAGCTATCCGTGCACGTAATAAAATAATGTCAGATGAAAATGACAGAAGGAACATGTATATGAATTACCTGGAAGAGATACTTAAATCAAAGCTGGTACCTGACAGTGCCTCCGTATGGTGGAAGAAGGAAGTAAGTACACTGTTAATACTTCGCGATAAAGGTAATGAAGATAAGAGTGCGATGGCTTACAGGTTGCTGAATTTCATTTCTATCCTTTCCTGGGAGGAAGGGACTAATGTTTACAGTTACAGGTTATATTCCCATGCAGCATTCCTGTTCGGCATATGTACTTTGTCGGACAGTGAAAACCCGAATACATGGTATTATCTTGCACGCTCTCTTGCCGAAGAAGGTAAAACAGGTGAAGCAGTTGATGCACTTTTTAGTGCCGTGAAAAAGGGCTTCAATTCCAGGGGAAAAATAGAGGCAGATCCGGCTTTCCATTCAATCCATGGTGATGCCCGCTATAAAGAGCTGATTGGTAAGATGAGATAAATATTTGAACCTTATTACATGGTGATTCTACAATTTGATCCGCAATTTTGATTGTATATGTCTTCACTGATATGTATTATGGCATGAAAATGATCCGGTATCTTTAATTTCGCCAGACTAATGTATTTTGTTTTTTGTACAGATGGTAATGAAATATTTCCCCGAAGAGGCATAATCAAACCACTTGTAACGTATGGATCCAATAACATATTTGTTTTTGAAACAAGAGCACATAAATAAAAAAATCCATATAGCATTGCAGCGGGAACCATATTATCCGGTCAAATTGTTATTTTTATAAATTATTCATTTCTAATTTTTACCTGATGAAAAAGACAGTACTTGCTCTTTGCATGACAGTAATTTTATTTTCTGCAAAAACTTTTGCCCAGAGTTCCCTTTCAATTGAGAAGATTATGCAGGGTGAAAAGTTTATTGGCTTTTCCCCGGCAGATATCCGTTGGTCACCTGTAGGTGACAGGGTCTATTTTCAGTGGAATCCTGACCTGGAGCCTCTTACTTCATTATACGATGCATCTGTTTCAAAACCTGTACCTGAAAAGGTTACTACCGTTGAGGAAAAGGAACTTCCTTCTTTCAGGGGTACTTATAACCATGGCCGTACAAAGATGCTTTATGCAAAAAACGGTGATATCTTTATGCTCGACATAAAAACTGGTAAGTCAAAGCAGATCACTTCAACAGTGGAAAATGAAAGTAATCCTGTGTTTAGCACAAATGAAGATAAAGTTATCTACAATTGCTCAAACAATCTTTTTTCATGGGATATAACAACCGGCGAGATTTCGCAGCTGACCGATCTCCGGCAGGGCAAGGAGAAGCCCGAAGAATCAAAATATAATAATCCACGCGATAGTTTCCTGCATAATAATGAGATGTACCTGATAAAGGTACTGGATGAAAGAAAGAATAAAAGAGACCTTGAAGAAAAGAGAGAAAAGGCCCTTGAGCCTTCACGTCCAAGGGTTATTTATACCGGACAGGGAATGGCAAGAGCACTGAGGATCAGTCCGGACAATAATTACCTGACATGGCTCACCTACCACCGTGGAGAGTATGAAGGTACTATAATACCTTCATATGTAACAGAATCGGGTTACACAGAGGTAACTAACTCACGTTCAAAGGTTGGTGATGATATTTCAACGTCATCTGGTCTTTCCATATATGATATTAAACGTGATACTGTCTACAATGTTAAGCTGGATGATATACCGGGGCTTACGGATAAGCCTGATTATCTTAGAGATTATCCTGATAAAGATAATGCTTCAGCAAAGAAATCAGACAGGTCCGATAAGCCGGAGAAGAGAGGAGTGAGGCTTGGTGATCCGGTCTGGTCCGATGACGGCTCATATGCTGTAGTGGATATTTATGCAAACGACAATAAGGACCGATGGATAATGCTGCTGGATATCAAAACAGGTGGACTGAAACTGCTCGACAGACAACATGATGATGCCTGGATAGCCGGACCTGGTATTGGTTACGGAGCTTCACTTGGCTGGCTGGCAGATAATAAGACAATATATTTCCAATCAGAAGTGACTGGATACTCCCATCTTTATACAATTGATGTTACCACAGGAAAGAAAAAAGCATGGACATCAGGTAAATATGAAGTGTCGGGCCTTATCCTCTCGTATGATAAAAAAACATGGTACTTCATATCAAATGAGGTTGATCCGGGCATCAATGAGCTGTATAAAATAACTGTTAAGGATGGTAAAAAGACCAGGCTGACTCATTTTGAAGGTGGTGTGGAGGCTGAATTATCTCCGGATGAGAAATATTTCGCTCTTCGCATGTCAAAGTCAAATGAACCGTGGGAGCTTTATATAATGGAGAATAAAGACAATGCTGTTCCTGTTAAGGTTACCGAATCACAAACACCGGAATTCAAGGCATATAACTGGAGGGTTCCTGAGTTTGTAAAGATTCCGGCTTCTGACGGCGTTCAGGTACCGGCAAGGTTATACATGCCTGCTGTTGTTACTAAAAACGGGCCTGCTGTCATCTTCGTTCATGGTGCCGGTTACCTTCAGAATGCCCATCGCTGGTGGAGTGATTATTATCACGAATACATGTTTCATAACTTCCTTGTTGATAATGGATACACGGTACTTGATATTGATTACAGGGGAAGTGCTGGTTATGGCCGCGATTGGCGTACTGCAATATACCGGTATATGGGCGGACGGGACCTTGATGACCAGGTTGACGGGGCCGGTTATCTTGTTGACCAGTGCCAGGTCGACCCTGCAAGAATTGGTATTTACGGGGGATCATACGGCGGATTCATTACTTTGATGGCAATGTTTACAAAGCCTGGTGTGTTTGCGGCAGGAGCAGGACTAAGATCAGTCACCGACTGGGCCCATTATAATCACGGGTATACATCCGATATCCTCAATACTCCCGCTACAGATAGTATTGCCTACGTAAGGAGCTCACCCATCTACTATGCAGAAGGACTTAAAGGCGCCTTGCTAATGTGTCATGGAGTAATCGATGATAATGTTCATTTTGAGGATATCGTGCGTCTCACCCAAAGGCTCATAGAACTTGGCAAGGATAACTGGGAACTGGCTATATATCCACTCGAAAGACATGGATTTATGGAGCCATCGAGCTGGACTGACGAGTATAAGAGAATTTACAAACTGTTCCGGACAAACCTGAAGGGGAAGGACTGAGGGAATGGGAGACTGAGAGACTTAGGGACTTTGGGACTTAGGGACTGAGAGACTTAGAGAGTGAGTGTGAGAGTGAAAAAGGGAATTCAGATATGAAAAAAATCATTTTACCTTGCATGTTGATATTGTTATTTCTGATTACAATCGGAAAGACGACTGCGCAGCAAATTAAGCGACCGGCTGTCTGGGGAATTGCAAAAATGACTTACCTTGTAAGTGATTTTCAGATGGCACGGGAATATTATGGCGGGTTTCTCGGGTTTGATGAAGCATTTTCATATCCGTCTGATCAGGGTAAAGTCATTTCCTTCAAAGTTAATGACCGCCAGTTTCTTGAATTTACCGAAGATAAGAATGCCCGATCAAAGGCACGTCTTGTATCTGTTTCATTCGAAACAGAAGATGTGGAGCAAATGAGGCTGTACCTTAAGGAGAAGGGAGTGGTAGTCCCGGATATGGTTAAGACTGACGGGGCTGGCAACCAGGTTATCCTGATTCATGATCCATCAGGGATCCCGGTTGAATTTATAAAATTCGGGGAGCAGTCTTTGCATAATAAATCAAAAGGTAAATTCCTGTCGCCGGAGAGAATCTCAACGCGTATACATCATGCAGGTCTCTATTGCAGTGAAGTACTGGATGATGATCCCTTTTGGACTGGTATACTGGGCTGTTGGGAACTGTGGCGATATCCGGACGACCACAGGGAAAAAGTTATGATGAACTACCTTTGCCTTCCTGATTGTGTTGAAAACATCGAGCACTACCCGTCTGATAATGTTAATTTTACCCATCCCTGTCTCCTGGTCGAAGATATGCAGGTAGCCATTTATACACTTAAGTCGCGTGCTGGTAAATATCAACAAGGGAAGCCCATGGTTGGGAAAGGCAATCGCTGGCTTTTAAATATTCAGAACCCTGATGGGACAAAAATTGAATTCACAGAAGCTCATACAGTCAGATAATTTACATCTATATACTAAAAATCAAAGATCATGGATTCAGGTAGTTTTTCACGAAGGAAATTTATCAGGGGTACCTTGAGAACAGGATTATTTGTTGCAGGAGCCAGGCTGCTTCCTACGCAGGATCTTTTAAAATTATCACCCGGTTCAGATAATGTTTATGATTCCAAAGGCCTTCAAACGGTATTTCTTGGAAGCACGGGAGTGAAAATACCACGTATTGTGTGCGGACTGGGATCCCGTTTTTGCCACATGGATAGTGATGATGAGGCACACGCAATGCTGAATTATGCCCTCGACAATGGTCTATACTATTTCGATACAGCCTGGGCTTATGACAATACTCTTGGTTTGCCTCCGGGAAAAGCGAAGAATCCACGTATCGTCTATAGTGAGGAGCGCATGGGGCCTGTGGTTGAAGCACGCAGAAATGAAATATTCCTTTCAACAAAGGTAACAAGCCGTGATCCGGATACTGCCATGAGACAAATAGAAACCAGTCTTAAACGGTTGAGGACGAATCACCTGGACCAGTTGATGATACATGATGTACAGACACTTGCAGATGTGGAAAAGTTAACTCAGAAAGGCAACCTTGTAGATATACTGCATCGGCTGAAAGAAGAAGGACTTACCCGTTTTATTGGTTTTTCCGGGCATACAGATGCAGCGGCTATGAAGGCTCTGGCAGATCGCGGCAATTTCGATAACATGCTTATAGCCATGAACCACTGGAATGCGGCCAATAATCCACAGCAACGGCTTGAAGTGGCTGTGCCGGCAGCAAAAGCAAAAGGCATGGGGGTATTAATGATGAAGGTGGTTCGTCCCCGCGAGTCAATAGCTACTCTGAAAGCTACCGATCTGATTAAATATGCTCTTTCTCTCAAGGGACCCGATGTGATTGTTTTAGGAATGGATAGTATTGATGTAGTAAAATCAAACCTCGAAATACTCCGGAATTTCAAACCATTGAGCGAAGACAGGATGAAGGAACTGTCGCAGGAACTGAAGCCTTTCTATAACCATGAAAACCTCCCATGGATGCAGCCCGGATATACCGATGGCAATTATTATGCCTGAACTTACCTTGCCTGTATAGCTGCAGATAGCATTCAAAGGGTTTCCAAAGTGCCAGGACTATCTGGTATCCGGCAGGGTGATAAAAATTTAGTTGAGCAGATTGTTTTTATTATAACCACTTTTTGCACTTTTAACGAAAAGATTTTATTTCCCATTGTTTCTGCTTTACAACACACATCCGAAATTTGAAAAGCCGGACCGGTTTAATATTTTTGGGTAGCAATACAATTAAAATCATAAACTAACCGAAACCCATGAAAACTAATACCGGCATTTTCATTATGCTGATCTTAACTTTAATGCTGAATGCATGTAAGAAGGACGGAGTAAAAGGAGATAAACCCACTGTGGATCCACCCGAAGTAAATGATGTTCTCTTAGCTTCTGTTACCATTTCCGGGAAGGTTAATCCCAATTCATCAGAAACAATGACAAGTGTTGATTACGGGCTGACAACGGCTTATGGTTATAATTCACCTGCTACAGAGAACCCATTAACAGGAGAATCATTTAAACGTATTACGGTAAGCCTTACAGAGCTTACAGCCGGAACAACCTATCATTTCAGGATAAAAGCAGAGAATAAGCTGGGGATCACCTACAGTGAAGACATGTCATTCACCACTTATGCTGTTGCGGACGTTGACAATAATCTTTATCAGTCCGTTACCATTGGTAACCAGACCTGGTTAAAATCGAACCTTATGACAACTCATTTCAGCGATAACTCAGCCATTCAGCTTGTAAGTGATAATTCAGAATGGAGCTTATTATCAACTCCTGGTTACAGCTGGTATGAGAATGACAAAAGTACTTACGGAAAAGATTACGGCGCCCTTTATAACTGGTATGCAATATCAACCGGGAAAATTTGTCCTGCCGGTTGGCATGTGCCTTCGAACCAGGATTGGACAAACTTAATTGATTTCCTGGGTGGTGCAGATACAGCCGGGGCTATGATGAAAGAAACAGGGACATCTCACTGGTTCGAGCCAAACAACCATGCCACCAATGAATCGGGCTTTACATGCCTGGCGGCCGGAGATCGCCGCGATGATGGAGCTTTTGGTAATTTATTGCAGAGTGCATGTATTTGGCATTCAGACGAATATGAGTCATGGGGCGGACAAGTCACATATATTCAATATTGGGCCACTGCTTATAATATGCCTTTTAACAAGGAGTCAGGTGCTTCAGTAAGATGTATAAAGGATAAATAGATATTTTATAGCCATGGTAGTCCATACCTCACCTATCAGGATTAATGGCTTTTCCAATAAGGTATAAAGAGTCTGTAAATATAATTTCAAATTTTCCAGAAGGTTAATGATATTGTATATCCTCTTAAAACGGTGATATAAATACAGGAATCGAAGAAAGGAAACTTTTTGAAGGATTTTGCTGCAGATTTTAGAAGATTTTCTGTATTAAAATCGAAACCTAAATAAAATTGCAGGAATCAGAATTCTTCCTGATCAGATATATTCAAACCGGGATCATTATTGTTTGAAAACTTGTTAAATCATAGACTTTATTTCTCTATCAGATTTTTCCCATCAAAATATGCTGTTATACTGTGCTTTATCTCATTTGCATCATAATTTGTATTTGTTGCTTCATATTTTATACTGTTTCTCCATATTTAATAATCATTGATTCAATAACGATTGGTCGTGTCCGCTTATTTGTCAGACCTTTACATCATAAAAATAATTGTAGAAAAGAGGTAGAGGTCAGCAAAAAACTCAATTAAACTTTTAAAAAATGGGAACAAAATTATTGGTTAAGAAAACAGCACTTATGATGACGGTACTTTTTGCATCATTGCTAATGAGTTGTAAATCTGTTAATACCTCAGGTCAATATGCTTATATGTCGCCTGAGAACATTAATGATGGCCTGGAGGCAGGGTCCCTGAAGGACGTAAATATTGATGAAGTCATGATTGCAAGAGCTGTTGGAAGGATACAAATGGGAAAATACAAAGAGGTTCATTCCATGCTCATATATAAAGATGGAAAGCTTGTACTGGAAGAATATTTCCAGGGACACAAATATAAATGGGATGCACCGTATTACCAGGGTGAGTGGGTACAATGGAACCGTAACATGAAGCATCAGATAATGTCGTGCACCAAAAGTGTAACTTCAGCCTGCATCAATCTCGCTATTGAAAATGGTTATATAAAAAATGTGAATCAATCCATTTTCGATTATTTACCAGATCATCAACAATTTAATTCTGGGCATAAACGGAATATAACTATTGAACATCTCCTTACAATGACTTCGGGTCTGGAGTGGGATGAGTGGCATGCGCCGCATGCTACGGCCGCTAACGATATTGATCGCCTGTATATTGAATGTTCCGACGATCCCCTGGCATGTGTGCTTGGAAAGCCACTGATACATACACCCGGGGAAGCATTTACATACAATGGCGGAGGCATGATCGCGCTGGGAGAGATATTACGGAATGCTACTGGAATGGATATTGTTGAATTCTCTGAAAGGTACCTGTTTGCTCCTCTGGGCATAGATTCCATACAATGGGATCGTTTCCCAAAAGGCGAAGTTGAAACTGCTGGTGGTCTGCATATAACGCCCAGGGACATGGTGAAAATCGGGGTTACATATCTTAATGACGGAGTCTGGAAAGGGCAACGAATAGTTTCTGAAGGCTGGGTTGCAAAGAGTGAAACATCTTACCGTAATAACTCGGGAATAAGGTTGCCAATCGAAGATTCAGGAATAAACGGATACGGTTATACGTGGTGGACAAGTGAAGTCGGAAACGGCAGGTATAAGACACACATGTACAGGGCTAACGGTTGGGGCGGACAGGTAATTATGGTTTTTCCTGAACTTGATATGGTTGTGGTTTTTACCGGGGGCAACTATACAGTTAAATCAAAGTTGTTTAATATAATCGAAAGGTTTGTTTTACCTGCTGTGAGTAAACAATGATAACCATCGGACCGGAAATCTGTCAAAACCCTTTGTTTTCAGTAAGATGAATAAAATCCCAGGAAAAGGTTGTTTGGAATATGACTTATTCTCTGATATAAACCGGACAATTTTATACAGGAACAGGAAGAAATAAAATCGTGTAACAAAAATCCTTAAAAACCAAAATCATGAAAAAATCAATTTTGTTAATTGTAGTAGCTGCCATATTCTGGTATACAGGTTTTGGCCAGCAGAATGATAACACGTTCTATCGTCATTCCTTACAATTCAACATTGCCGGATTGGGCTTTGAGAGATACGGAATAGCATATGAAATGCGCTTAACGCCCCGACACGCCATATTTGCTCAGGGAGGCGGTTCTTTTCCAGGGATCTCAGAAGAGAAAGAATACGGTTTCGGCCTGCATTATAAATATTTTTATCAGCCTGTCAGTGAAGCAAAATTCCTGTGGCTGATAAAGGCAGCATACAGGAACACTTT